>DASZCE010000139.1:0-5653 GCA_035943455.1 Gaiellaceae bacterium
GCCTGCGCTCGCGCGGGCCGAGCCCGAACTGGGGCGACGGCTCTTCCTCGCCAGTAACGACCCGAGCCGCGTACTCGGCGAGCGCGGGACCATGCTTGAAGCCGTGGCCGGACCCGCCGCCGAGGATCCAGCTGCGGGGAAGGGTCGGATGCGGTGCGACGATGAAGTTCGTGTCCGGCGTGAGGGCGTACGGACAGGCTTGCGAGGCGAGCAGCGGCGCGTCGGCCAGCGCTGGGAACCGCTCTTCGGCGTAGGCACGAGCCCGCTCTTCGTTGAGCGGGTCGGTTCTACGGTCGTCGCTCTCCGGATCGAAGGGTGGACCTTCGAGATCGGGCGCGACCTTCACCCCGCTTCCGAGATCGCCGAGCCCGTAGATTGCGCGGTCGTAGTCGACCCAGGCGGGGACTCGGCCGACCCGCCACTCCGCCGTGGAAGCGAAGAAGAACTGATCCTGCCGCGTGACGCGCAGGGGCACGAGGCCGGCGAAGAGCGTCGCCAGCCAGGCGCCGCAGGCCCAGACGACGACGTCGCCTGCGACCGTTCCGGCCTCGACCCGCCCGCGCGTCATCCGTGCGCCGGCGCGTATGGCCGCGTCGACCGTCGCCTTCGTCGCTTCTCGCGCGCGGAGGACCCCGGCCTCCGGCTCCCAGAGGATGAACCGGAGCTCGCCCGGCTCGAACGACGGGAACAGCTCCCGCCCCGCGTCCGGGTCGAGCCGTTCGACGGGAACGCCCTCTGCGCGAAGGGTGCGCTCGCTCTCGGCCTCCCAGCCGTCCTCGGAGCGTGCAAACCAGGCAACCCCGCTCGGCACGAGGAGCTCAAGCCCGGCCTCCGCTTCGAGCTCGCGCCAGAGGTCGCGAGCCCGGAACGCCGAGCGCGTGTACCAGGACTCGGCGCCGTGGGAGTAGCGGATCAGGCGCGACTCGCCGCCCGAGGCCGCTCGAACGTGACCGGGTTCGTGGCGCTCGTAGAGCGTGACGTCCCACCCGTCGCGCGCAAGCCGGTATGCCAGCGAGGCGCCGAAGATTCCGGCACCGACGATCGAGGCGCTGCCGCTCACTCCACGGCCAATGGTTCCACGCCGCCGTTCCGGATCCGCCAACCGGCGAGCTCGCCGCTCGCGAGCCCGAGGATCAGGTACGGCCGTCCTTCCCAGAGCCCGATGTTCTCGATGTCCGTCCGTGAGGGCCTCGGTGCGGTCTCCGGATGCGAGTGGAAAACCGCGAGGTCATACCCCTCGTCCTCGAGGAAGAAGTCGGCCGGATCACGCGGGCGGAGCTCGAACCGGTACGGGCTTCGCAGCGTGTTCTCGCCCGGAAGGTACCGCTCTGCAACACCGTCGCGGAATGCGACGAGACCACAGGCCTCGTTCGGCGCCTCGGCGCGTGCGTGCTCGACCAGCTGATCGCGGATCTCGGTCGGAACTACCACCAGACGGCGTGCTCCATCGCCTGCTCGACGTCCTCGGCCTCCCAGAGTGGGGCCGACAGGTACTTCCAGCCGCCATCGGCGAGGATTGCGACGACGACACCTTCGTCCAGCTCCTCGGCGAGGCGGCGCGCGACGTGCAGGACTCCGCCCGACGAGACGCCGGCGAAGATCCCCTCGGCTTCCAGCAGCGCCCCCATCCCGGCGACGGACTCCGCGTTCGATACGAGCACCTTCCGGTCAAGCTGGGAGACGTCGAGGATCGGCGGAACGTACCCCTCTTCCAGCGACCGCAGCCCCATCACGGGGTCGCCCGGAAGCGGCTCCGCCGCCGCGACCACGGCCTGCGGGAACGACTCGCGGACGCGCCGGCCGGCGCCCATCAGCGTGCCGCCGGTCCCGAGGCCGGCGACGAGCACATCGATCCGGGCGAGCTCCTCGACCAGCTCGGCTCCGGTCCCGTCGTAGTGGGCGCGCGGGTTCGCCTCGTTGCCGTACTGGAACGGAAGGAAGTACTGCGGTTCCTGCTCGGCGAGCTCGAGCGCCACCCGAACCGCGCCGTTCGACCCCTCGGCACCCGGGGACGAGACGATCTCGGCGCGGTAGAGCCGCAGCAGCCGCAGCCGCTCCTCGGTTACGTTCTCCGGGACGACGCACGTGAGCGGGTAGCCCTTCAGCCGGGCGACCATCGCCAGCGAGATGCCGGTGTTGCCGCTCGTCGGCTCCAGGAGTGCGCGACCGGGCTCGAGCTCGCCGGAACCCTCTGCGGCCTCGATCATCGCGAGCGCGACCCGGTCCTTGATGGAACCGGTCGGATTCTGCGCTTCAAGCTTGGCGTAGAGACGAACGCTGGGCTTCGGGGTCAGCCTCGGAAGCTCGACGAGCGGTGTCCGCCCGATCAGCTCGAGAAGGCTACGTGCAGGCAGCGACGCAGCCTCGGTTCTCTGGCCGTTCGCTGGCAAAGGAGGCAGGCTCGCCGGGCGCAAACGCTACGCGTCCTAGAGTCACGACAAGCCCCGCGAGCGCAGCATCCTGCGGCCAGCGGGCGGAGGCGAGCGCGGAGGCCGCGAAGGCGTCGCTTGCGATGCCGCTTCGAGGCCATGCCGGCTCTGCCGGTATGGACGCCTGCTCCGCCGGCCGGGAGCGCTCGCCGGCCAGAGGAGCGAGGCAACCGCCGGCCATGGCCGGTAACAGGATGACGGTGGAGCCGTCGTCCACCGTCGTCTCCAATCCGTCGCGTGTGCGGACGTCCTCGCCCCCCACGTACACGTTCACGAACCGGGCCAGCTCGCCGTCGGAGTAGATCCGCGCGCGCAGGGCGGGAAAGCGTCCCGAGACGTCGTCCAGCACCTCGCGAACGGTGCCGCCACGCGCTTCGAGCGCCGCCTGCCCACCGGTCTCGTCGCGGAGCGTCGGCGGGATACGAACGGTCGTCACGCCGGCACGCCGCAGAACTCGGCGTAGTCGATGTACTCCGTAATCGTCGGGTTGTGGCCGCAGACCGGACAGTTCGGGTCTCGCCTGACGGCGACTTCGTCGAAGCGGGCGGTGAGCGCGTCGAAGAGCATGAGGCGGCCGATGAGCGGCTTGCCGGCATCCAGGACGAGCTTCAGCGCCTCGTTCGCCTGCAGCGAGCCGATCACCCCGGGGAGCACGCCGAGCACGCCACCCTCGGCGCAGCTCGGCGCCAGCTCCGGCGGCGGCGGCTGCGGGAACAGGCACCGGTAACACGGTCCTTCGTAGGGCTTGAAGACCGTCACCTGGCCCTCGAAGCGGTAGATCGACCCGTGGACGACGGGGATCCGGTGCCAGACCGAGGCGTCGTTGAGGAGGTAGCGGGTGGGGAAGTTGTCGGCGCCGTCGACCACCACCTCCCAGCCGTCGCCGACGATGCGGTCGATGTTCTCCGAGGTCAGTCGTTCCTCGTAGGTGATCACCCCGACGTCAGGGTTCAGGTCCTCGAGCGACCGCCGCGCCGACTCGGCCTTCAGCTCGCCCAGCTCCGCCGTGGAGTGGAGCACCTGCCGCTGGAGGTTCGACGCGTCGCCCCGGTCGTCGTCGACGATCCCGATCCGGCCGACGCCGGCGGCGGCGAGGTAGAGCGCCGCGGGCGACCCGAGCCCGCCGGCGCCGATCAGGAGGATCGACGACTGCAGCAGGCGCTGCTGTCCGGCGATCCCGACCTCTGGGATCAGCAGGTGCCGGCTGTAGCGGGCCAGCTGCTCGTCGTCGAGGGCGCTGGGAGACTCCGTCGGGTAGCCGAGCGCCTGCCAGGCGACGATTCCACCGGCGATCGACACCGCGTCTTCGTGGCCCAGCGCGGCGAGCGTCGGAAGGATGCGGCGAGAACGGGCGCCGGTGGCGCAGTAGGTGATGATCGGCCGGTTCGGATCCGGCGCGACCTCGCTCAGCCGCGACTCGACCTCGGCCATCGGCAGGTGCACGGAGCCCGGGATGTACGACGTCTGGCGCTCGCGATCGCTCCGGACGTCGATCAGGAGCGGAGCGTCCTCAGACTGGAGCCGCGTACGTGCCTCCTGAGGCTGGATCTCGTCGGTGCCGACCGGTGCCGCCACGCTCGGAGGATAGCCATGGGCGCTCGGGCTACGTGGGGGCCGATGTCGAGGCGGATGAGGGTGATTCTTGTCGGGGCAGTCGCCGCGGCCGCAGCCCTCGCAGTCGCAGCCGGCGCGGCGCTCGTGGGCCGGAACAACGGCTCCGATGAGCGACCCAAGGGCGCGCCGCCCTTCGTCGTCGACGTGGGTGTGCGCACCGACGCGGAAGCCCGCGCACTCCGCCGCGCGGCGAGGGCCTTCGGCACGGACGAGCGAGAGCGTGCGGGCCGGATTCTCGCCGGACGCACGTCGCTGCAGGCGCAGGTGGGACGCGCACTTGCCGCATGGCCCGACCAGAGCCTGGCCCGGCTGGAGAAGCTCGCGCTCGAGCATCCACGCAGCGGTGCGGTGCTCTTCCATCTCGGCCTTGCCCGCTTCTGGGACGGCGACCGCGCCACTGCAATTCGCGCGTGGCAGGAGACTCGCGCACGCGACCCGGACAGCGCGTACGCCATTCGAGCGTCCGATCTCCTCTTCCGTAACTTTCCGCCGGGGCTTCCGACCTTCATTCCCAGCTTCCGGCCCGAGCCCGGACTGAACGGGCTCTCGCCGGCGCGCCAGCTCGCGGTGCTCGAGCGGCGGGCACGAGGCTCGAACGTCCGGGCAAAGTTGCTCTACGGGCTCGCGCTCCAGCGCCTGGAACGGCCGGTCTCGGCCCGGAGGGAGTACGCCGCGGCGGCGCGACTGGCGCCGTCGAATCCCGAGGCCCTCGTCGCCGACGCCGTCGGTCGCTTCGACAAAGCGAAGCCGTCGCGGGCGTTCTCCCGGCTTGGCCCGCTGACGCGCCGTTTCCCGCGCGCGGCGACGGTGCGCTTTCACCTCGGCGTATTGCTGCTGTGGCTCGGGCAGGTCGACGAGGCGCGGCGTCAGCTCCGGCTGGCTCGTGCCTCCGACCGCCGGGGCGTCCTGGCGACGGAAGCGAGCCGCCTCCTTACCCGTCTTGAAGACGTACGAAAGCCGAGATGAAAAATAGGACCATCCAAACTGAAAAATGGGCCTGTCGGCCTATGGCGGTCGATGAGGATCCATGGAACACTGCCGTAGGCACGGGGAGTATTCAGAGCCGTAAGCCGGGGAGCGAGCGAGGGGAGCCGGTGGAGCGAGAGGCCGCGGCGACGAGGGACGGATCGGCGGAAGGCGTCTTCGAGACGCTGATCGCGAACGCCCAAGAGACCGGACGGCTGGCCTCCGAGGACGTGACCGTGGCGCTCGAGGAGCTCGAGCTCGACGCGGGCCAGATGGACGAGTTCTACAGCCGGCTCGACGAGCTTCAGATCGAGATCGTCGACTCGGCAGCCGAGGACGACGAAGACGACCTCGAGGCCGCCGTCGAAGAGCGCGAGGTCTCGACCGAGGCCCTCCAGCTTTTCCTGAAGGACATCGGCAAAGTCGACCTGCTGACGGCGGCGCAGGAGATCGAGCTGGCGAAGCGCATCGAGCGAGGCGACCACCGGGCGAAGCAGGAGATGGTCGAGGCGAACCTCCGCCTTGTCGTCTCAATCGCCAAGCGCTACAGAAACCAAGGCCTGCCCTTCCTCGACCTGATCCAGGAGGGGACGATCGGCCTTGTCCGCGCCGCAGAGAAGTTCGATCACCGCAAAGGGTTCAAG
>DASZCE010000140.1:0-2703 GCA_035943455.1 Gaiellaceae bacterium
AACATCGTCGACGACATCACGCTGTACTGGCTGACGGGCACCGGCGCCTCGGCCGCCCGGTGGTACTGGGAGTTCGGACGGGCCGCAGCCGCTGCGGCCGGCCAGGCTCCGCCGCCGGTCGCGGTTCCGGTCGGCTACACGAACTTCGCCGGCGAGGTCTTCCCTGCCCCGCGCAGCTGGGTCGAGGTGGTTTTCCCGGGCCTCGCCTACTACAACGACGTCGACAGGGGCGGCCACTTCGCCGCCTGGGAGGAGCCCGAGCTCTTCTCGACCGAGGTGCGGGCTGCGTTCCGCTCGCTGCGATAGCAAAGGAGAGAAGTCATGAGCACGACCGTCGACACCGCAACAGACATCCGTCCATTCCAGATCGACGTCGCGGACGAGCGGATCGACGACCTCCGCCGGCGCATCGCGGCCACGCGGTGGCCGAGCAAGGAGCTCGTCCAGGACCGCTCGCAAGGCGTGCAGCTCGCGACGATCCAAGAGCTCGCCCGCTACTGGGCAGAGGACTACGACTTCGGTCGGATCGAGGCGAGGCTCAACGCGCTGCCGCAGTTCACGACCGAGATCGACGGGGTGGACGTCCACTTCATCCACGTGCGCTCCGAGCACGAGGACGCGCTGCCGCTGATCATGACGCACGGCTGGCCCGGCTCGGTCGTCGAGCTGCTCGAAACCGTCGGCCCGCTGACCGACCCGACCGCACACGGCGGCAACGCCGAGGACGCATTCCACCTCGTGATGCCGTCCGTCCCCGGCTACGGCTTCTCGGCGGAGCCCACGGAAGTCGGTTGGGGCCCTGGCCGCGTCGCGCGTGCCTGGGCGGAGCTGATGCAACGCCTCGGCTATACGCGCTACGTCGCCCAGGGCGGCGACGTCGGCGCCGTCATCACTGACGCGATGAGCCGCCAAGCACCCGAGGGTCTGCTCGGCATCCACCTCAACGTGCTCATCGCGGGTCTCGAGGACCTGCCGGCGCAGTCCGAGCAGGAACGGGCGGCGCACGACGCGCTCAACACGTTCTTGACGGATGGCATCGGCTACTTCTCGGAGCAGACCACCCGGCCGCAGACGATCGGCTACTCCCTGCTGGATTCACCCGTCGCCCTGGCGGCCTGGATGCTCGACCACGACACGGACGGCTACTACAAGATCTCCCGCGCGTTCGTCGACAGCCAGCCCGTGGGCAACCTCACCCGGGACAACATCGTCGACGACATCACGCTGTACTGGCTGACGGGCACCGGCGCCTCGGCCGCCCGGTGGTACTGGGAGGTCGGACGGGCCCAGGCCGCGGCTCTTGCATCAGGCCAGGCTCCTCCGGAAGTGTCGGTTCCGGTCGGCTTCACGACGTTCCCCGGCGAGGTCTGGGCTGCCCCACGCAGCTGGGTCGAGAAGGTCTACCCCAGCCTCACCTACTTCAACGAGGTCGACCGGGGCGGCCACTTCGCCGCCTGGGAGGAGCCGGAGCTCTTCTCCGACGAGGTGCGGGCCGCATTCAGGTCACTGAGGACGAACGGAGACTCCTCATGAGCCGCATGTCCGATGCGGCGGGAGTTCGTTAGATGGCGGTGTTCGGCCGTGTCCGCGTGCCGTCGCTCGGCGGGGCAACCGGGTGGCTCAACTCCGAGCCACTCGGCCCCGCCGAGCTCCAGGGCCGGGTCGTCCTTTTCAACTTCTGGACGCTGACCTGCATCAACTGGCTCCGGCAGGAGCCGTACGTTCGGGCGTGGTCGCAGGCGTACCGAGACGACGGGCTGATCGTGATCGGCGTGCACACGCCGGAGTTCTCGTTCGAGCACGAGATCGAGCGTGTGCGGCAGGCGACGAAGGAGCGAGCGATCGACTACCCGGTCGCGCTCGACAACGACTACGGAGTCTGGAGGGCCTTCGACAACAACTACTGGCCGGCTCTCTACTTCGTCGACGGGGATGGCGTCATCCGTGACCACCACTTCGGCGAAGGACGGTACGAGGAATCAGAGCGCGTCATCCAGCGGCTGCTGGGCGTCGAGCGCGAGCTCGTCTCCGTCAAAGGGCTCGGCGTGGAGGCGGAGGCCGACTGGGACAACCTCCGGACGCCCGAGACGTATCTCGGCTCGGCGCGCAGCGAGAACCGCGCCGATGCGCGGCCTGAGGGCTTGCGCCTGAACCACTGGGCGCTGGCCGGCGAGTGGACGAACGGGCGTGAGAACGTCGTGCTCGACCAGGGCGGCGGAAGGATCGCCTACCGCTTCCACGCGCGCGACGCGCATCTCGTGCTCTCACCCGGCGCGCGAGAGCCGATTCCCTTCCGCGTGCTCCTCGACGGCGAGGCTCCGGGCCCGTCGCACGGAGTGGACGTCGACGAGGACGGGAGCGGGTTGCTCCGGGAGGGCCGCCTCTACCAGCTCGTGCGCGAGCACGACGCGGTTCGCGAGCGGACGCTGGAGATCAGTTTCGTCGATCCAGGCGCCGAGGCGTACGCGTTCACGTTCGGCTAGCCCACGGAGTGCGCCGCGTCCGTTAGCGTGTCCGTGCGATGACCGCCGCTACCGGTGCGCCCCAGTTTCTGAACCGGAACAGCGAGCGGGAGCACCTCGACACGCTCTTGGCGGACGTGCGCGCAGGTCACAGCGCTGCGCTGGTGCTCCGAGGCGAGCCCGGCGTGGGCAAGACCGCGCTGATGCGATACACCGCGCGCCAGGCAGCCGGTTTCCGCGT
>DASZCE010000141.1:0-3512 GCA_035943455.1 Gaiellaceae bacterium
AACTCGCGGGAGCCGAAGGCCACCAGGAGGAAGACAACGCTGTCCAGCGGCACGCTGACGGCGTTCGTCGCCACGACTCGGACGGCGTCGTGTACGCGCCCTCGGAGCCACGCGCCAAACGAGTTGTCAATGGTCTCCGAGATTGCGAAGGCGGCCAGACTTCCGAGCACGATCCGCCAGGTGCCCGCGAGCCGATCGAAGAGCGCGTCGTCGGGCGTCATCACATTCAGGATCGCGAGGTAGCCGGCAAGTAGCGCCGAGGCGCCGAAGCCGCAGAGAACCATGACTTGGGCGTTGACGAACCCCTCTCGCCTCGTTGACGCCGTGCGGTGTGCGAGCTCGATCAGCGAGAGGGCGATCCCGATCAGGTAGGTGCCGCCGGGTGCCGTTAGGTCGGTCCAGGGCACGTCGACGATCTTGTTCGCGCCCACCTGCGCCGAGCAGACGACCGCGACGTAGAGCCCGGTCAAGACCGCGAGGCGCAAGAATGCGTCAGGCGGTCGCTGTGATCGTGATGCCGCCGCGCGCCTTCTGCCTCAGGATCACGCGCACCTTGTCGGCCGGGAGCTGGACGGCCTCGGCAACGTCGTCGCGGATCCTGACCGCGAGCGCCTCCGCGAAATGACCCTCGTTGCGGTAACCACTCAGGTAGAGCTTGAGCGACTTCGACTCGATGCAGAGCTTGCCCGGCCAGTACTCGATGGTCGCCACGTAGAGGTCGGGCTGCCCCGTGACCGGGCAGACGGCGGTGAGCTCGTCGCTCGTCATCTCGACATGCGAGACGCCCGGGTTGGCGAATGTCTCCAGCCCCGCGTAGCGGGCGCTCCCTGGCTGGCCGAGGGCGACGAAGTCAGTCGAGCGCGGAGGCGCTTCCATCGCTGCGTACTGTACGGCTGGGCGCAAGCCTGCACCCTGGCGCCCCCGCAGGGGAGGCGCCAGGGCGAGTTTGTCTTTAGCTCAGCACGACAGCGCGGAGTTGAACGCTGCGAAGAGGCCGTTCGGATGCTTGGCGAACACCCACACGTGCAGGTCGTAATGCCAGCCCATCCCGGGTGCGTGCTCGGGCATCGGGCCGTCGAAGACCTGCCCGAAAAGCGACGGCCGGTCTGAGGCGTCGATCGGCGGCGTCTGGTCGGCGGCACGGCGCATGTACTCGACGCCGACGAGCCGGAGCTTCCCGTTTTCCTTCGGGACGTAGAGCAGGAGCTCCGGCCGGAGCGGATCGATCGCGGGGTCCGCGAACAGCGCAGGGTTGATGGCGTGGATACCCATCGTGCCCGGGCCGGTCGGCGGTACGGGAGCAGGCGGCGCCGTCACGCACGGCTCGTCTTGCTCGAAGTGGTAGCCGGCCTGCTGCGCCTGCTCGATGCTGTGATAGCGGGCGACCTCCGCTCGAACTTCCTGTACGTCGCTCGGCAGCGCCCCGCCGAGCGCAGCCCCCGCCCCGACCGCAGCCGCGAGCGTGAGCGCCGCGATGATCAGTCGCCACATGTCGAAACCCCCTTCGTCGTCGCCGCAGTAATCACATGAGTATCCGCCTTCGCGGCTTGTTTTGGAAGAGGGCGGCTTGAGTCGCGCGCCGCAGGGCACGCTGATCTCTCCAACGCTCCACTCCCTCGCTCAAAGTCCCTCGAACGTGGGGTGCTGCCCAGCCTCCGGGACGCCGAAGACTCTGTCAGCCCCGGTGGATTGGCCGCAGATCCGATCCGGGGCTTTTCTCTTGCTACGAGCTCGGGACGCGTGCCCTCTCGGTGGTGTCGATCGCCACCTCGCAGCGGTCGACGGTGAGGATGTCGCCGTCTACGGCATTGATCGAGTCGGAGCGCATCCGGCTCGCTGCCATCTCGCTCGCCTGGAGCGCGGCCTCCGTCTCCCACAGGGTCAGCGTCAACGCCGTGCTGTTCTCGCGGTCGATGAGCAGGAACCCACCTCTGTGTCCCTCCATCTCCAGCAGCTTCTCGGCAGGCTCGCCGAACGCCGAAAAGACCTCCCCGAGCCTGTCCTGCGGGATCTGGTAGCGGGTAACGCGCGCAAACATTCGTCGAGCCTCCTTTTGGGTGAAAGCGGTCAATCGGCATCGTCCCAAATCCGTAAGCTGCTCGCCCGTGACCGCGCTGGAGGGCAAGAGGGCGATCGTCACCGGCGCCTCGAGCGGGATCGGCGCGGCAACGGCGAGGGCGCTCGCCCGCGAGGGGGCGACCGTTGCCGCCGGCGCTCGGCGGGTCGACCGCCTGGCCGAGCTCGGGGACGTGATCGCGCTCGAGCTCGACGTCACCGACGCCGAAAGTGCGGCGAGCTTCGTCGCGAGCGCGGTCCATCGGCTCGAGGGACTCGACATCCTCGTCAACAACGCCGGACTTGCTCTCGGACGGGACCTTTTCGACGACAGCACCGAAGAGGACGAGGAGGTCGTGCTCGAGACCGACGTCCACGGTCTGATCCGCATGACGCGCTTGTGCCTGCCGCACCTCGCAGACGGCGGCCACATCGTCAACATCGGCTCGATTGCGGGACGGCAGCCGTACGACCGCGGCGCGCTCTACATCGCCTCCAAGTTCGCGACGCGGGGGTTTACGTACGCGCTGCGGGAGGACCTCCTCGGCCGCCCGATTCGGCTGACGCTCATCGACCCGGGACTCGTGGAGACCAACTTCTCGCGAGTGCGCTTTCGCGGTGACGAAGAGGCGGCCGCGAAGGTCTATGCGGGCGTCCAACCGATGACGCCGGAGGATGTCGCCGACTGCATCATCTTCGCGGTCACCAGGCCGCCGCACGTGAACGTCGACGAGCTCGTCGTGAAGGCGCTGGCTCAGAGCTCGCCGACTCGCATCGTCCGAAACGCCTGATGAGCATCACGATTCTCGAGGGCTCCACGTTCTGCATCTGCGACGAGCTCGGTGACATCGGCGGCTGGCCGACGAGCGGGTTCTTCGCCGACGACACCCGCTTCCTCTCGATCCTGCGGCTGAGCATCAACGGCCGGCGGCCGCTGCTGCTCTCCTCCGACAAGGTCGACTACTTCTCCGCTGCCTTCTATCTGCGGAACGCGCCGCTGGACGGGCTCGAGCAGGATGAGATCTCGATCATCCGGGAGCGCTTCATCGGCGAGGCGATGCAGGACCGGCTGCTCGTCCAGAACGTGGGGATGCGGCCCGTCGCGTTCGACCTCTCGCTCGAGGTCGCGTGCGACTTCGCGGACATCTTCGCCGTCAAGGACTACGACTTCGCGCTCGGCGATCCGGCGAATGCCGCGCCTCTACCCCCGCTGGTCGAGCCGCGGTTCGACAACGAGAACAACCAGTTCCTGCTCGCCGACGAGACAGGTATCCCCGCGAAGACGCAGGTGATCTTCTCCCGCGAAGGCCGGACGGAGGGTGCCCGCATCACCTACCGGATCGAGCTGGAGCCGCGGGGGCGCTGGGATTTACGCGTCGACATCGTTCCCTCTCCCGAGGGCGAGCAGGTGATGCCCCGCCTGGTGGAGCGCCGTTTCGGCGACGAGATCGCAAGGG
>DASZCE010000142.1:0-2540 GCA_035943455.1 Gaiellaceae bacterium
GGCTAGGACCGGTCGCGTTGACGCGTGCTCGATCGCCCAGGCGAGTGCGTAGTCCGCGACTTCTTCCCAGCCGGGCGCGCCGGGGAAGTGCGGACGTCCGGGAAACTCCTTGAACTCGATGATCCCGTTCGAGTCGTCGTACTTCTCCTCGTTGTGGCGGACGACCTTCGGCGGCATGACGTGGTCGTCGCCAAAGCCGATGAACAGGAGGGGTGCACGCCCTTCGCGCTTGAAGTCGACCTTCGTCGGCGCGTCGCGGTGGAAGTTCGCGAAGGCGTACTCCTTCAGGACTCCTCCCGCCGCAGGGACGGCGTAGCGGGCGTGGAGAGCGTCCGACTCCTCACGCGTCAGGGTGTTGGCAAAGGCGTAGTGGAACTCCTTCGCGGTGAGGGGCACGGCCTCGTCCCGCTTGAAGGGGCTGAGTGCGGGCGATGCGACCTTGATCGTCGACAGCGGAAGGTCACGGACGCCCTTCACCGTCGCCGAGGCCACGCCGACGCCGGCGGCGCCGAGGCCACGGTCGAGCAGGATCTGCGCGAAGGTCCCGCCGAACGAGTGCCCCATGACGATCGGCGCACGCTCGAGGTCGATGATGATCGACTCGTAGTGGTCGACGATCTGCTCGACTGTGAGCGAGGCGATCGGAGACGGATCGGCGTTCAAGGCCTCGACCTCCGACTCCATGCCGGGCCAGCTGGGGGCGAGCACCCGGTAGCGGCGGCTCTTGTAGCGCTCGATCCAGTGCTCCCAGCTACGAGGCGTTAGCCAGAGCCCGTGGACGAGAACGATGGTGTCGGGAGCTCCGTTGGGTGTAGCCATGCCGTTCCTTTCGTGACTCAGAGGAGCTGGTCGATGGTGATCGGGAGCGAGCGGATGCGTTTCCCGGTTGCGTGGAAGACGGCGTTCGCGATCGCCGCAGGTATCCCGGCGTAGCCGACCTCGCCGACGCCCTTGACCCCGAGCGGGTTCTCCGGGTCGGGCTGTCCGACGAAGACGACCTCCATCTCGGGGACATCCGCGTTGACCGGGACGAGGTAGTCGCCGAATGTCGCGTTGGCGACGCGGCCGGATCCGGCGTCCCTCGCGACCTCCTCGAACATCGCCGTCCCGATCCCCTGGATCGTCCCGCCGACGATCTGGCTGCGCGCGGTCTTCTCGTTCAAGATGCGGCCCGCGTCGATCGCCGACACGACCCGGCGAATCCGTAGGAGTCCGAGATCGGGGTCGACTCCCACCTCGACGAAGCGAGCGCCGAAGGCGCCTGCGGGAACGACTCCCTTCGAGATGCCCGGGAGGTGCGGCCCGACGCGGCGGTGGTGGGAGAGGATGAGCGACTTGACCTGCACGCCCATCTCGCCGCGGGCCGGCTTGCTCTCGCCGTCCGCTGCGACCTCGTCGAGATCGTGTCGCACGAGGATCTGCGCATAGCTCTCGCCAGAGGAGGGATCGGCCGCTCGGACGATCCGGCCCTCCTGGACCAGGACGTCGTCGATCGTGCAGCCCGCGAGGGGCGAGCCGTCGTCGCCTTCGACGAGGTTCAGGAACGCCCCGACGACGTTCCGGCAGGCGCTGTGCACCGCGCTCCCGAGCGCGACCGTGAGGCCGGAGCCGCCGACGAGCGCGCCTCGGGGCATCGCGGTGTCGCCCAGGTCGAACTCGACCCGCTCGAGCGGGAGCCCGAGGCACTCGGCTGCCACCTGGTTCATGACCGTCCACGTGCCCACGCCGATCTCGGTCGTGCCGCTGCAGACGTAGGCGGTGCCGTCGCGGCGCACCGTCGCGCGCGCCTTGCACTCGACCTGGAAGTGGCCGTAGCTGATCCCAGACATCCCGTAGCCGACGAGCCAGCGGCCGTCTCGCATCGAGCGCGTCGCGGGAGTGCGGCGGTCCCAGCCGAACCGCTCCGCGCCGACCTCGTAGCACTCTCGTAGCGCCTTGCTCGACCAGGCGATGCCGGTCTGTGGGTGGACATCGGCGTAGTTCCGCAGGCGAAGCTCGATCGGATCGAGGCCGAGCTCGTAGGCGAGTTCATCGAGGGCGGATTCGATCGCGAAGTTGCCCTCCGCCTCGCCCGGCGCCCGCATGTGCGAGACCGGCGGGATGTTGAGCTCGACTCGGATGTCGCGCCCCGAGACGTTCGGGCAGGCGTAGCCCGCCACCGTCCCCGACGTGATCGGATACATCCCGTTCGTCCCGAACGAGGCGATCGCGGTGCCCTCGTGGTCGATCGCGACGAGGGTGCCGTCCCGCATCGCGCCCATCCGTATCCGCTGCGAGGTGCTGGGCCGCCGCCCGAGCCCGGTGAACATCTCCGGCCGCGTGAGCACGAGCTTCACCGACCGTCCGGTAGTTCGTGCGGCGAGAGCCGCGAGGATCGTGTGGTGCGAGACTCGGAGGCCCGCACCGAAGGCGCCGCCGACGAAGGGCGCGAGCACGCGCACCTGGTCCTCGTTCAAGTCGAACGTCTTGGCGAGCACGGACCGCAGGTGGAAGGGGTTCTGCGTCGAGTCGTAAACCGTGAGCGTGTCGCCCTCCCATAC
>DASZCE010000143.1:0-9782 GCA_035943455.1 Gaiellaceae bacterium
TTTTCGGGCTCGACTTCCTCACTACCGTCCTGGCCGGTCATGGTTACGACGTCGGGGGTTCCCTGCGCCGCGAGTCTGACGGCGACGACGACATCGCCGGGCTCAGCCTGCCTTGGATCCTCGCTGCGGGAACCGTCGCGCTCGTCACGGCCGGCGTCCTCGTCTGGCTCAATCCAACTGCGCGCAAGCGGGTGAGGACAGCTGCGCCGAAAGCGTTGATCGTCATGATCATTGCCGCTCCGCTGGTTGCCTGGACCGCCTCGGCGGACAACGACGCGAAGCGTCGGAACCTGACGGTGGAACGTTCGACCGCGCTGACCGGCCGTCCCGAGCTCCTGATCTCGCTCGGTGAGGATGACCTGAACGCATTGAAGACGACGGGCGGCAAGCGGACCGTGCGCGTGGAATGCGTGGGCCGCGACGGACAGGTGGTGATCGAAGCCAAGCAGAAATGGCCGTTCGTGAACGAGCGCGGCTACGACTATCCGCATACGCACCTCGTGGCAAACCGCACGCAGGTTCAACGAGCCGACCGCTGCCGTCTTTGGGGAACACGCGTTCGCCTGCAGGCCGATGTCGGGGGTGCGCTGCCGCGTTAGCCCAACGCGGCGCTATTCCTCCGCAAAACTCCACGTCAGATTCCTCCCCGAAAACCACCGCCGCGACGAGCGCTCTCATCGCCTTCTCATCGGCCGCGGGTACGGTGCCGTGCGCCAGTGGACTACGGCAGCGAAAAACAGCGAGTTCACCGGTTTGAGAATCGAAAAGCGGGGAGACCAAAAAAAGGGTGGAAACGATGACTTCGATGCTTTGGGAGATCTTCATAGTGGGCCTGCTGCTTTATGGGCTCGCGTTCATGGCGACGCCCTTGTTGATCGGTTGGCCGCGACCTCTCGCCGTCACACCGAACGTCGGCATAGGGCGAGTCAGGGCGCATCCGTGCATGACGACCGCACCGCGCATTACCAGGACCCTGAACACACGATCGCGCTCGACCGCGAGCGCGTGTCCGAATCGTCGCCCGCGCAGCAGGCCTCGGCTACAGAGACGCCCCAGGGCGTGACGCAGCCGTCGCGGCGGAGCTAACGGACGAAGACGTCCTGGAGGACGTCGACCAACTCGAGGCCGGCGACCGCTTCACGCTGGAGAGCCTGTGCGCCTCCGGTTCGCACGAGTCTCTGCATCGCCGCGACGTGCTCCGTGAATCGCCTGGCCTCGTCCTCGCCGCCCGCCGCGGCGACTTCCGGCCGTAGCCGGTGCCAGGTCGGCGCGAGCCGTTCGACGGCCAGAGCGACCCTGCGGTTGTTGCCGGCAAGCGACCGCAGCTGCGCTTCGCGATCCAGGCAGTCGAAGTCGAGGACGGCGGGCGGGATCTTCGGCTCGAAATGCTCGATACCCGTCTTCGCCCGCAGCGCCTATTTCAGCCGGCAAATAGTCCCAGGCCGCTTGTCGCTTGTGCGGGACGACGCGTCAGCAGAGCGGTGAAGGCGCTCGCCTCCGACGTTCCCCACCGAAGGTTTCCGCAAGAGGAGTGCGGCTCGGCGATCGCTGGGTTGCCCCTCGCCGCCTTCCCGGAGCACCTGGGCGAGGTCCCGGCATAGCGCGGATGTCGCATCATGACACCCGTGCGCGGCGAGCTGCCCTCTGGAACCGTGACGTTCCTCTTCACCGACGTGGAGCGCTCGACCCAGCTCCTGCACGAGCTCGGCGCGGACGCCTACGCGGAGGCACTCGCGGAACATCGCCGGCTCCTCCGGCATGCATTCACCGCCCATGGGGGCGTCGAAGTCGACACCCAGGGCGACGCCTTCTTCATCGCGTTTCGAACACCGGCTGAGGCGGTCGCCGCAGCGCGGGAGGCGGTCGCGGCGCTCGCTTCCGGTCGGATCCGCGTACGCGTCGGCATCCACACCGGCACTGCGCGTCTGATGCACGAAGGCTACGTGGGCGAGGACGTACACAAGGGCGCGCGAATCGCGGCGGCCGGTCACGGGGGCCAGGTGCTGCTCTCGCGGGAGACGCGGGACCGAATCGACGACGAGGTCATCGATCTGGGCGAGCACAGGCTGAAGGACTTCGCCGAACCGGTTTGGATCTTCCAGCTCGGCTCGGAGCGCTTCCCGCCACTTCGGACGATCTCCAACACGAACCTGCCCCGCCCAGCCAGCTCCTTCGTCGGCCGGGAGCGCGAGCTGGAGGACGTGATCTCGCTGCTCCAGGGCGGCACCCGCCTGTTGACCCTCACCGGCCCCGGCGGCTCGGGTAAGACGCGGCTTGCACTCGAGGCAGCCGCCAAGCTCGTGCCTGAGTTCAAGGCCGGCGTCTTCTGGGTCGGCCTGGCGCCGCTTCGGGATCCGGCTCTCGTTCCCGAGACGGTCGCCCAAACGCTGGGGGCGAAGGACGGCCTCGCCGCCCACATCGGCGAGCGCGAGCTCCTGCTCTTGCTCGACAACCTCGAGCAGGTGGTGGAGGCGGCGCCCGAGCTGGCGCAACTCGTGGAGTCGTGCCCGAACCTGAGGCTCCTTGTGACAAGCCGGGCGCTCCTGCGCGTGCGAGGCGAGGTCGAGTACGCCGTCCCGCCGCTAGCAGAGCCCGAGGCGGTCGAGCTCTTTTGCGACCGCACCCAGATCGAGGCCGATGCGACGATCGCCGAGCTCTGCCGCCGGCTCGACAACCTGCCCCTTGCCGTCGAGCTCGCCGCTGCACGGGCGCGCGTACTCTCGCCGGCGCAGATCCTCGAGCGGCTCTCACAGCGGCTTGACCTCCTCAAAGGCGGCCGCGACACCGAAGCCCGCCAGCAGACCCTGCGGGCGGCGATCGAGTGGAGCTACGAGCTGCTGTCGCCGGAAGAGCAAGCACTGTTCGGCCGACTGGCTGTCTTCGCCGGCGGCTGCTCGCTCGACGCCTCCGAGGAAGTGGCGGCTGCAGATCTCGAGGTCCTTCAGTCGCTCGTCGAGAAGAGCCTCGTCCGCCGCACCGAGGAGCGTTTCTGGATGCTGGAGACGATCCGAGAATACGCGAGCGAGCGGCTCGCGGCTTCGGGCGAAGCCGACGAGCTTCGACGACGCCACGCCGAGCACTTCCTCGCGTTGGCGGAGGAGGCGGAGCCGCACTTGCGTGGCAGCCCGGGCGATTGGGCTCAGCGTCTCGAGCGCGAGCACGACAACCTCCGCGGAGCGCTCGAATGGTTCGCAAGCTCAGGGGACACGCAGGATGCGCTGCGGCTCGCGGGAGCGCTGTGGCGCTTCTGGTACCAGAGCGGGTACCTAAGTGAGGGCCGCCGCCGTCTCGAGAGCGCGGTGGCCGCAGACGACCAACCGACGACCGCGCGCGCCAAGGCGCTGCACGGAGCGGCGGCGATGGCGGTTGAGCTCGGCGATACCGCGGCCGCGAGGCGTTGGCTGGAAGAGGCGCTGTCGCTCTACCGCCAGCTCGGGGACGACTGGGGTCTCGCGAATTCCGGCTTCCTGTTCGCCAACCTCGTGTGGGCCGAAGGCGACTTGGCCACCGCCCGGCAACTCTTCGACGAGAGCGTTCCGCGCTTCCGCGAGGCCGGCGACGAGCATTACGCCCTGCTCGCTGAATTCTGCATCGGCTGGATGACCTACTTGCTCGGTGACCGCGCCCGAGCGAAGGGCGTCTTCGAGGAGCTTCTCCCTCGAACACGGGCGGCGGCGAACACCCGCGTCGAGGCGTTGACGCTCGCCAAGTCGGCGATGGTCGCTGCAGACGAAGGACGAGTTGAGGACGCGCTCACGATGCTGAAGGAAAGCCTCCACATCGACCGGGCTAGCCGCGACCTTCGTCACAGCGTGTTGACGCTCTCGATCTACGCCCGCACGCTCGCCGTTCAGGGGCGGGCGGCGACGGCCGCGCAGGTGCTCGCCGCAGCACAGGCGCTCGGCGAGGAGATAGGCATCGCCTCGGAGCCCTGGCTCGCAGAAATGAACGAGATGACGCGGACGATGCTTCGAGACGAGCTCGACGAACCGGCCTTCGTCGATGTCTGGGAGGAAGGGCGCAAGCTGACGGCGGACGAGGCAGTTGCGCTCGCGCTCCGGGAGCTCGAGTCGGATCCTTCACGTGCCGTCCTGCCTCCCACGGGCTCGGGCGCCTAGACGGAACGCCGTCCAACGACTGCTGATCGCCGAACTGCGCGCCCACAGCAGTGCCGCGATCCGGCGACCCCGCGCCTATCCGCATGACGTGACCGCCGATTCTCCGCGACCCGGCCCGGGTGGATTGGTTGGTCTCCTATGGCAAGCTCCTCCACCCAACTCGGGAGGCGATCAGGGTGGCAGGCGGCGTCGGCGGGGCCTACGTGCTGAGGCGCGGTGAAGGAAGATCAATCGATCTGGGTGTCTTCTGTATGACCGTCAAAGCGAGTTCGAACGAAACGAACGGCGGCTTCTCGCTCCTCGAGGCCGAGGAGCCGCCGGGTTTCGGGCCGCCGCTTCACATCCACCACGACGCTGCTGAGGCGTTCTACGTGCTCGACGGCGAGTACGTCATGTTCTTGGACGAGCGGGCGGTCCTGTGCCCGGCGGGCTCCTTCATCTTCATCCCGGCGGGGATGCGTCACGGCTTCAGGGTGGGCGCAATTCCGAGTCGAAAGCTCAACTTCTACTTCCCGGCGCGGATGATCGGTTACTTCGACGACCTCAGTGATGCAATCGGCGGCGGGGAAGTCGATGAAAGTCTGCTCGCAGACATCGCGCGTCGGCACGCCATGGAAGTCGTCGGCCCGGTGCCCGACGGCTACGTCTAGCAGGCAGGGCTCGCCCCGCTGGCTGCGCCGCTCGTGACTGGCTCGTTGGCGCGCCGTGGATCAGGTCTTGCGATACGACAAGGCGGTGAACGACGCTCGGCTTCGACGCCGGCTGTGCCGGCTCGCGCCGAGCAGATCCCAGCGGACGTCCGGAGCGAGGGGACCCGTCCGTGGGAGCCGGCAGCGTGTCAGCTCGTCGGCGGCTCCGCGAACCAGCCGTGTGAGCCGATCGGCGCGCGTTCGGCCAGGCGCGGACCGTAGTGCTGGAAGAACACTTTCGCCGCGACCTCCCGCCGGCTGTGCACGCCCATCTTCTCGAAGATCGACTTGAGGTGGTCCTGCACGGTGTAGGGCGAGACGTGGAGCTCGCCCGCGATCTCGCTCGTAGAGAGCCCCTGGAGCACGAGCCGCGTCACCTCACGCTCGCGCTCGCTCAGGTCGTACGCGTCGGCGATCAAGGGCGCGATCTCGGGCGAGCGTGCCGGCTCGATGATTACGGCCACGCGTCGTTCATCGGCGTCTCCGAAGAGCGAGCCGTGGAGGACGACCCAGCGGCCGCCCGAGGTGGGGACGCGCGCCCGCGCCATTCCCTCGCTGCCGCCTTCCGCCGCGAGGAGCGTCCGGTACACGACCGCGTTGACGATCTGCGGCAACCGCCCCTGGGCAGGCGCGGGAGTGATCATCTCGCGCAGCCAGCGTTCGCCGGACGGCGTCACGGCATCGACCGCGCCGGTCCTGTCGAGCAAGATCAGCCCCGGCGCGTCCGGCCCCTCCTCGGTCGGTGCGGCAGCGAGCAGAATCGCCCGCCGAACTCCCTCGGCGAGCATGGCCGACACGTCGGCGACGAAATCGGCGTCCGCCTCGCCGAACGCCGCTTCCCCCTCTGCCCGGTAGAACGCGAAGCAGGCCCACGGCGCGTCGTCGCGCGCCGCCAGCCGCAGCTCGTCGCCGAAGCCGTTCGCCGAGAGGATCTCGCAATAGCGCCTGCTTCGCTCGAGCGCGCCGCCGGTCGCCTCACTCAGGCCCGCGGCGGGTCGCGGCGCCCGCGCGAGCTCGGCCATCTTGTTGAAGTCCTCCTCCGTGTACTCGTTCGCCGCAAGGCGCGGCACATCCTCGGGCCGCATCGAGTTGTGCGTGAAGTGGCTCGTCGGCAGCAGCGTCGCCGGATCGAGCGACATCGAGCAGAAGCCGTCGAAGGGGACGACGGGCCGCAGCAGCTCCCCTGCCTCGTCGAAGAACTC
This sequence comes from Gaiellaceae bacterium, assembly GCA_035943455.1. Classification (GTDB taxonomy): domain Bacteria; phylum Actinomycetota; class Thermoleophilia; order Gaiellales; family Gaiellaceae; genus JACDAN01. The sequence goes on from DASZCE010000143.1 coordinate 6,010, forward strand.
GGCGAGGTCACGGCCTGAATGACAGAGCTCGACGAGTCGCTCCTGCGTCCGCTCACGGGCGTACGCCGTCGCCTTCACAGCCCGCATTGTCCCGCCCCCGAGAGCGTGGTGCAAACCCAGGTTTCTGGGATGGCGGGGCCGGCTCCGCCCTTCTAGCCTCGGCTCGTCACGGAAAGGAGGTCACGTGCCACGCAAGATCTTCGACTGCCGCGAGCTGCCCGGTGAGTGCACGCTCGTGATCTCAGGCGACGAGGACGAGGTCGTCGAGGCACAGGTGGCGCACGCCGTCCAGGTCCACGGGCAGAGGGACAGCGCGACGCTCCGCGAGCAGATCCGCGCGGCGCTCAAGGAGGCGCCGGCGGGCGTCTAGAGGGGAAAGACATGGAAGCGATCAACATCCACGAGCTCGAACTCGCCGAGGGCTGGGCAGACGATGAGGAAACGGTGCGGGCGAGGTTCAGCTTCCCGATCACGGCAGCTTCTGGAGCTGCTAGCACGAGCGTCGTCTACTTCGAGCTGGAGCCCGGTAATCGGCTCTCCCTGCACACGCACACCGCCGAGGAGGTGCTGCTGATCGTCGAGGGCACGGCGGAGGCGATCGTCCGGGAGCGATCGACGGCGATGAGTGCCGGCGGCATGGCGCTCATCCCCGCGAACGTCGTACACGACGTCGTCAACGCTGGATCGGACACACTCCGGTGCGTCGGGTTCTTCTCGAGCGCGGTCATCCTGAACCGGTACGACCACGACATCATGCCGATGGGAGGGCGCGTGCTCGTCTTCCCGCCGCCGGACGCCTTCGAGAACGAGGCAGCAGATCGGGTCGCCGTCAATCGGTAGCCGGGAAACGCGAGGCCATCGGGTGCTCCCGGTGGCCTTGGCCTCCCGCGGCGTCGTCGCCTTCGCAACATGCATCCCTAGGGACGGCGTGATCGGCCGCGTCGCCTCATCGCCGAAGCATGTCGGGAAGGCGGATCAGGTCACGCTTCGCGGGTAACCGGGGGTAACCGGGGACGTCTGGGCGAGCTCCATCGGGATATCGCGGAGCGCGTCCTGCGTACGACGCTCGAGCGCCCCACGGTTGATTGGCGACTCGAAGGCCAGGAGCCGCTCTCCCGCGGCCCGCCGACTTGCAGGACGCGCACCTCGTAGTCACGTGGAGCTTCCCTCGGCCGATGCTCGAGCTCGATGACGGGCGGTTGCTTGCGAGGACTCCTCGCCTGCGTTACCGTGAGCTTGCGGCTCTCGACGAGCGTGTGGCAGGTTCGCCACGGGGGGAAACAAATGCGGCTTCCATTCGCTACCAGTCGACGTTCGCCGGCGGCGGACACGACGCCGAGCCGTCGCAAGAATCGGTGGGACGAGCACGCCACGAGAGATCTGGAGCGGCTCGCAGCCGACCGTGACCGGTTCGTGCTCTCTCGCAGCCCGCACGCACACAAGGTCTTCCACGACGACCTCATGGCTCGCCTCGGCTCATTGCCGGAGCGCGCGATTCTGGAGATCGGTTGCGGTCGCGGCAAGTTCTCCGTCTTCGTTGCTAAGCAGGGCGCCGTCGTCAAGGCCGTTGACATCAGCGAGAAGTCGATCGAGGCCGCGCGACTCGTGGCCGAGGTCAATGACGTCGAATGCACGTTCGTGCATGCAAGTGCGACAGCCCTCCCGTTCGACGACGACCGCTTCGATCGGGTCGTCGGGATTGCGGTGCTCCATCACCTCCCGCAACCGTCGGATGTCGCGAACACGCTTCGCGAGGCGCACCGCGTTCTCCGGCCCGATGGACGCGCACTCTTCGTCGAGCCGATCGAGAACAGCCGAATCTTCGACTTCATCCAGAATTTGATCCCGAGAGGTGGCGGCGACCGCGGCGACTACAGGCCCTCGATTCTCCAGCGCCGCGCCTGGGCCCAATACCGACGAGAGTCGGACGAAAGGCGTCTGACGGAGCGGGAGCTCGTCGATGCGGGAAGCATCTTTGGAACGGTTGCGATCGTCGGGCACTATGGCCTGCTCGCGCGGCTATGGCGCATCCTCGGGCGGAGGTGGCGGACTCGCTTGGAGACGCTCGATGCCGTCCTGCTGCGGACGATCCCGCCGCTTCGGTACCTCGCCCGCGATGTCCTCGTCGAGTACAGGATGAACCTTGAGGGTGAGACCGACCGTGTTCCGGCGACACTGGCCGATGAGCTGCACGACCGCGTCGCCGGACGGCGCAAGCTCGGTGAAGTCGAGGCTGACGTCGAGGGTGAGGGCCTCGGTATTAGCGGCCGACCTTGAGGTTCCGACCGCTTACGCGCCTCAAGCTCGGCTCGAGCAGCGATCGCAATAGACGATTCGGGCACAGAACGCGTTCACGAGGCTGCTCTCGGCCGGCCGGCCCCGGAGCTTGATTACGGTTCTCACATAGCCGAAGCGCATGCTCGACACATTCCCACCGGCTTCCGGATTGCCACCCGGGGAATGACACAGAACTGGACCCACGCCGGTCCGCTCTCCAGGTTGCCCGCGCCCCACTCCACTTGGTCGACGGTGAACGTCCCCACGAGCCGGAGGCCGTCGCACGCAGCGGCTTGTCCGCGAAGCGGACGAGGGGACGAGATCTAGGGGAACGGGAGGTTCCCCGAGTAAACAGGCGGTCGTCAGTCCTCCGCCGCCTCGGCCATCGACCGCGGCGCGGGCACGCTCTCGAAGCGGACGTTGCCCGCGGGAACCATCCACGTCATCACCTCGACCGCGAGCCGGCCCGCCCGCACCGCCGGGTCCTCGTTGCTGAGCCGGCGCGCCGTCTCGGGGTCGCACATCATGATCGAGATGCCGCGCAGGCGCTCGTCGTCCTGGTCGACGAGTGGCCCTCCGCCGATGAGGTAGCCGCGGTCGCGCAGGTCGGCTCGGAAGGCGAGATGCCGATCCTGGAGCTCGGCCGCCTCCTTGTCCGTGAGCTGCGGTGCATCGGGTGGACGCACGAGCAGCACGAGCGTGTGCCGGTCGAACTGCATGCGGCGAATTAGACCAGGCTCTCGTAGAGCGCGACCCTTTGCTCGCCGATGCGCCGCCAGCTGATCTACCTACCGTCGGCGGGCCGCGAAGCCACCCCCCGACCGCAGCACGCCTGTAGCGCCCAACTCGGCCATCGTGACGCGCGGCTCGTTCTGGCAGCGTTACGGGCACCTCTTTCCGGTGCTTCTCGCCAGGCTGCCCTTGACCTCGACCGATACCAACGGGCCGCCAGTATGGGCCACACCTGGGCGGAGGCGGGTTCACGAATGAGCCTTCCGAAGAAAGCCGTGGAAACGAGAGTGGAGCGTACCGGGATCGAACCGGTGACCTCCGGCTTGCAAACCCACCCGCTAGCCCGACCCCAACTGACGGGAACCGACAGAAGGGGCATGGATGAACTAGAATCGCCCGTTCCGTCGAACCTCATCCGACACCGTTCGACGGCACTTCGCTCGCACCGCGCTCGCACCTGCGCTGCCTAGATCGGCAACACAATCGGTGCTAGCCGAATGGGGGCGAGGGCGAGGGCGACGAAAATCGACAAATCGCTGCGCCTGCAAGTGTATCGAGGCGGGAGCGACGGGCGTCGCACCGGCGAACGACACCGCATCGCGATTCGCGGCTAACTGGCTGGCGCGCCTGGCGAATTCGCCCCTCTCATCCGGAGTCTTCGGCCGAGCCTACGGCCGCCGCAAATAGGCGAGTACCGCATGAACGCGGCGGTTCTCGGTGGCGCCGTGTGGCAGGTCGAGCTTCGAAAAGATGTGGCGTACGTG
>DASZCE010000144.1:0-4858 GCA_035943455.1 Gaiellaceae bacterium
CGCCCAAGGCGTTTAGTCACGGAGTCACCACCGAGATGGCCCGCAGGCGAAGAATATCCCTGCTCAGACCAAGAATGCGGATGAGAGGACTTGAACCTCCACGGGCTTTCGCCCACACGGACCTGAACCGTGCGCGTCTACCAATTCCGCCACATCCGCGCGGACGCGCATTGTAGCCGGGCTCTTCCGCGGGCTCGCGCGCCGCCGACGTACCATTGACCTCCTGAAGCGGCTGCTCATCCTCGGGGTCTGTCTTGTTGTCGCGCTTCCGTTCGCCGTGGGGCGCCGTCCCGCGGCGTCCTCGGAGGGACTCGTCCAGGTCGTGGTCGAACTCCACGAGCCCGCGCTCGCCGAGGCTGGGGACGCGCGCCGCGTAAACCTCCAACAACGGGCCCTCGAGAAGCGAATTCGCCGGATCGCGCCCGAAGCGCAGGTGCGCTGGCGGTATCGCATCGTGCTCAACGCCCTCGCTGTAGTCGTCCGCGAGCGAACGGTTCCGCGGCTCGAGCGACTACGCGGCGTTCGCGAGGTCTACCCCACCGTTCGCTTCGGGCCGACCCTCGATCGCAGCGTCACCTCGATCAAAGCGCCGGCGCTATGGGGACCGGGCCTCGCCACGAGCGGTCAGGGAATCAAGATTGGCATCCTCGACGACGGCGTCGACCGAACGCACCAGTTCTTCAACCCCTCCGGCTACGCAATGCCGCCCGGATTTCCCAAGGGCCAGTCGGCGTACACGACCGCGAAGGTGATCGTCGCTCGCTCGTTCCCGCCGGCGTCGCCCACGGCGCGTTACTCGAACCTTCCCTTCGATCCCGAGCAATCCGCGCACGGCACCCACGTCGCCGGGATCGCCGCCGGCAACAACGGCACCCAGGCGAATATCGGCGGCGGCCGGTTGGCACTCTCGGGCGTCGCACCCCGCGCGTATCTCGGGAACTACCGCGTGTTGACGATTCCGACGGTCTCGAACGTCGGACTGAACGGAAACTCCCCGGAGATCGCCGCTGGCATCGAGGCTGCGGTCAAGGACGGGATGGACGTGATCAACCTCTCGCTGGGCGAACCCGAGATCGCCCCCGGCCGGGACCTCGTAGTCCGAGCGATCGAGGGGGCTGCGGCCGCGGGCGTCGTGCCGGTGATCGCTGCGGGAAACGACTTCGGGATCTTCGGTCGCGGCTCGATTGCGTCACCAGGCTCGGCGCGGTCGGCGATCACAGCGGCCGCGTCCGACGTCGACGCGCGGCTCTCCGGCTTCTCGTCGGCCGGCCCAACGCCGATCTCGCTGCAGTTGAAGCCGGACGTGACCGCGCCGGGCGTCGGGATCCTCTCCTCCGTCCCCGCCCGCGAAGGCACATGGCAGGGCCTGTCTGGGACGAGCATGGCGGCGCCACACGTGGCCGGCGCCGCTGCTTTGCTCACGCAGCGCCACCCGACCTGGAGCGTCGCCCAGGTGAAGGCCGCTCTCGCCCTCACCGCCCGGCCCGCGTTCGACGGCGGACGCGAGGCTTCGACGACTCGCCAGGGCGCCGGGTTCATCGACCTGGAACGAGCCGATCAGCCGCTCCTGTTTGCCCAGCCTGTCTCGGTGTCGTTCGGATTCCTCCAGCGGAGGCGGTCAGCGACCCGGCGAATCTCCCTCACCGACGCCGGTGGCGGTGCGGGCGATTGGGAGGTCTCGATCGCCCGCCAAGGACAGCGCTCGGGCGTCTCAATCGCGGCGCCCGCCCGCGTGACCGTTCCCGGCACGCTGACGCTCCGGGGCTCAGTAGGCACGTCGGCACCCCAAGGCGACGCCACAGGTTTCGTGGTTCTGAGCCGGGCTGGGCAGACGCGGAGGCTGCCGTTTTGGCTGCACGTCACGGCACCACGCCTCGCACGTCAGCCCGCCCGCACTCTCGTGCGCTCCGGCGTCTACCGCGGAAATACGCGGGGCCGTCGGGCGCTCGTCACCGTGTATCGCTACCCGGACAATCCGACCGGTATCGGGGTGCAGCGGACGCTGCGAGGCCCCGAGCAGGTCTTTCGAATCCGGATCCGACGCCCCGTCGCGAACTTCGGCGCGGCGATCCTCGGCCGCTCGCGGATCCAGCCACGGATCGTCCACGGCAGGGACGAGAACCACCAGGCCGGCTCGCCTGCGCTGCCCCTGAGCGTGAATCCCTACCTCCCGAGCTTCTTCGACCCGGCTCCGGTGTCGGCGGTGATCCGACCCGCTCGGGGCATCTACACGCTCATCTTCGACAGCGCTACGAAGGCGGGCGCCGGACGATTCCGATTTCGGTTCTGGATCGACGACCGCACGCCGCCGCGGCTGAGGCTGCTCACCTCTTCGGTGCCGTCGGGTGGAGTCCTGATCGCTTCCGCCTCCGACGGGGGAGCCGGAGTCGATCCGCGCGCCGTATACGCTGAGATCGACGGGCGCGCGTTCGAGACAGCCTCCTTTAAGGCAGGCAGAGTCCAGATTCCGGTCGGCTCACTCGCTTCCGGCCGCCACCGCCTGACGCTCCAGGTCTCAGACCATCAGGAGGTCAAGAACATGGAGAACGTCACGCGGATCCTGCCGAATACGAATGTGCTGACGGCGAGCTTCAGCGTCCGCTAGTTGTTTCGGTCGCGCTCTTTGATCGTCGGCAGCTGAGCAAGGTCGCGCTCGACGCTCGCGGCGAACTCGTCGTCCTCGGGGCGGAGAACGCGGAGGTTGGCCTTCCGCCGGCGCCGTTGGCGCTGCCTTCGGCCTTCGAAGCCGAACCGCTCCGAGAGTCGGGGCCACTCGGCCGCCACGAGCACAGCGACGGCACACGCGAGTAATGCCATCCAGACCCAACCCACGTTGGAATCTTAGCCTCCCGCCGAGCGGCGACGACTACCCCGGGACGAGCGGGACGTCCCAGAAGGCGATGAGCGTGATGAAGCCGGCTGCCGCGAGCACTCCGATCGCGATTACGACCGCACGGCGGACCGGACTGCCCTTCGTCACCTGTTCCGACGCGCGCTCCATCTGGTCAATCACGCGCTCGAGCGCGCGTTCCGCCCACGCGAACTCGAGCGCCAGGATCGCCAGTGCGAACACGATCACTGCCCATCCCGGTCCCGGGGTGAAGAGCATGACCACGCCGGCCAGGAGGACGACGAAACCGGCGATCGCGAAGGCGATGCGAACGATCCGGCTGCGCTCGCGATGGCGCTCTTTCCTCGCGCGAATGCGCTCGATCATCCGCGGGCGGCCGCCCGTCTCGCGCTGCGCCACGATCAACAGACTATGCAGTGACTCCGGATGGGAAAGCCGGGTGTACTAGCGAGGGTCGGCGACTGCCGGAGACGGCTCGGCGCCGATCGGCCGTCGCATAACAACGGCGCCCGCCACGATGCCCACGGCCAGGATCGCCGCGAGGACAACGAGCGTCCACGGGTCATCGCTGGTTGGTTTCAGCACCATGTCCGCCACGACGAGGAAGAGCAGGAGCAACTGGACTCGCGCAACGACGAGCAGCTTCTTGCCATGCCGCCGCGCCTCCGGGCTCGTCGGGCCGTGACGGGCGACGATTTCGCCCATCCGCTGCCCTTGCGGCCGCAGGTACAAGAGGCCGACGAGGAACGTCGCCGCGAAGCCGAGGAGACCGAGCGCGATCCAGACGTCGCCGAACGACCACGGTCCGTCGAGGACGAGCAGCACCCCGAAGACAAGCGCGGCCAGCGCCGAGGGAATGAACAGGCGCGGTGTCAGCCACTGCTGCAGCTGCCCCATCCTCCCCATCTCGGCCGGGTCTCCGGTGCGCTCCGCGCGAAACCAGAGCAGATCGATCGCGGTCACCGCGCCGACCCAGATGATGACCGCCAGCACGTGGAGGAAAAGCCACAGCTCATAGGAGGTCATGACGTGGCGGTTCTACCAGGCGCGGCCGTCGCGTTCAAGGTGTGCGGTGTTCTCGGATCCCCTCGGGTATCGGACCATCCCGTTCGCGGTCCGGTTCAGGTCACGGCCGGCCTGGGTAAGGAACGAGTTATCAGCGGCCATCCGTGATTTGCGGACACCGTCCGCTGTCACGAATGAAGAACAGGGGGAGAGACATGCGGACCAAGACTCGATTTACCCGGGCGATCTCCGCGTCCGTTGCAATTGTCGCGCTGGCCGGGGTGCTCGCGGTTACGGGCGCCTCGCCCGCAAGCGGTAGCGCCCGCGCCAAACACGCGCCGGTCACGAAACGGGCTCCGATCTCTCGGTCGGCGCTCGCCCTGCACGACGCGATGCGGAAGCTCTGGGAGGACCACGTCACCTGGACGCGCAACGTCATCATCAGCTTCAAGCTCAATGAGCCCGATGCGAGCGCTGTGCCGCCCGACTTGAACGCCGCGCTGGGCCGGCTGCTGCAGAACCAGGTGGACATCGGCAATGCGATCGAGCCGTACTACGGCGACGCAGCCGGAAACCAGCTCGCAGCGTTGCTCCACGACCACATCACGATCGCGGGCGAGATCCTCCTCGCGCTCAAGACCGGTAATTCAGCGGCGCTTACCGACGCCCTGGAGCGCTGGTACGCCAACGCCCACGACATTGCCGTGTTCCTCAGCACGGCGAATCCCGAGAACTGGCCGCTGGCTGAGATGGACCAGATGCTGAAAGACCATCTCGACGCGACGATCGCGGAGGCGGTCGCGCGCTTCAAGAGCGACTGGAGCGGCGACGTCGCCGCATACGAGAACGTCCACGTCCAGGCGCTCGAGATGGCAGACATGCTGACGAACGGCATCATCGACGAGTTCAAGTCCCGGTTCCGGCCGTAGGGATCGATCTCCGGGGGCCTGCCCACGCAGGCCCCCAATGCTTTCTGCGCGTCTGCGAGGGGGCGTCCTACAC
>DASZCE010000145.1:0-2801 GCA_035943455.1 Gaiellaceae bacterium
GCGCCCCGCGGTCCACGCGCGAGCCCCGTGGGTCCGGGCTCCGCGCATCGTCATCTACGCGTGCGGCAGATGCACCGACTTCTGGATGTCGAAGCAGGCGACGTTGCAGAACCTCGGCGACGGGTTGTGGAACTGCTGCAGCAGCAGCTCGCCGGATGCTGCGACGCCGTGGTCGCGCACGATCAGGTTGATCTGCGCCCCGTAGGGGTTCAGCAACCCGGGCCCGAAAGCCGCTTCCGAGGCCTCGCCGAGCGAGAGATGGCCGGCGAAGGTGCTCTCGGCGCCGACGATATGACCCGCGACCCGCTGGAGGGAGCCCTGAACCGCCGGGTTCCCGAGGTCGCCGCGAGTTTCGTCGCAGGCGCCCGGTCCGCAAGCGCTCGGGTTGTTGAAGATGAGAGCCCAGACGGTCACTGCGTGGCCGGCGGGCAGCTGCGACGTCTGGAGCGAGACGCTCACACCGGTCGACGTTCGGACGAGGGTCGAAGACGCCCCCGGCACGAAGTCGATGAATGTATGGCCCGGGCCGATCGAGAACACGGGGCTCGTGCCGATCTCCGAGCCTCCCGCGGCGGCAGGCACGGCAACGATAAGCGCGAGCCCCGCGATCAGCATGGCGAGTCGTGACCTCATTCGACCTCCTCTTCCGCCCCTGCTTTCCGCTGGGGCTTGTCCGCCTACAACCTGGTTGGATGCGGCGAAAGCGAGATCGGTTCCTGCACCGTCGGGTCGGCTAGCCACCGAGCCTTCGCAGCGCCGCTTCCGCGTCGCGAAGGGTCAACAGTCCGACCAGCCGGCCGTCGGAGGTTGTCACGGGTAGGTTGGTCAGCTTCTGGCGCCGCATCCGTTCGACCATCGCGGCGAGCCGGGCGCTCGGCCGGATCGTGCTCGGCCCGAGCGTCATCGCCTCCTCGGTTGGGACGTCCGCCCGCCCCCGGATCGCGCGCCGCCCGATCCGGCCAAGGACGACACCGAGCTCGTCGACGACGAAGCAGGTGTCCCAGCCGCTCTCGTCGAGTCGCTCGCATACCTCGTGCAGCCGATCGTCGAGGCGGCAGGTCGGAACGTCGGTGCGCATGTGCGCGCCGGCCCGCGTCTCGCTTCCCTCCCTCCCTTCGAGCGGGAGCCCGAAGCTACCCCAGTCGGCCTTGCCGGCGGCGTAGTGGTAAACCTGCTCGAACCCGATGCTCGCGAGCCGCGACGCGGCCCGTGCGCTCAGGTCTCATTGATAGTCGTGGCAGTAGACCACGACCGGCTGGCCTCGCTTGAGCCGGCGCGTGGTTTCGGCGTTTAGCTCCTTGAGCGGAATGTTGATCGCGCCGGGAAGATGCTCGTCCTCGTACTCCGCCCGCGGGAGCACCTCGACGAGCTGTGCGCCCTCGCGGAGCAGCTCCTGCAGCTGAACACGATCGACCGTCGTCGGTATCACGCCGTGTCGGGCGCCGGTCGAGGTGCTGCTCACGCCGAGACCTTACCGCTGGACGTCCCGCCACGAGACTAGGCGTTTCCGTCGAAGAGCGCCGAGCAGCGAAGCCCGGCCCGCGGCCACGCTGGACGAAGCGGGTTTCGAGTTACTGCGTCGGATCGACCTCTACCACCGGAGGGGAGAGCCATGAAGAGACGATCCGTACTACTCGCCATTGCACGGCGATCTTCCAGATCGTGTCGGGCATGAACATCTACATCCAGACGTCATGAGACGGCTAGCAGCGCTCATCATCGGCGTCGTCGCACTTGCAGCGGTTGGACAGGCTTCTGCCGCCGCGCCAATTGCGAACGGCGGTGGCAGGGGCACCGTCGACGGCGTCACACCGTTCTCGCAGTTCGGCTTCGGCGTGCGGTTCGGCGCCGCCGGCGCCAGCGGTTCCTTCAACTGCCTGATGGCAGGATCGAGCGCATTTCCGGGATTCGAGCCGCTGATGAAGGTCTCCGGCAGGGTGACCGCCGGCGCCATCGACGTGGCGGCCGGAACGGCGTCCTTCACCGGCACAGGGACGCTGAACGTCGGACCCAGCGGGCACATGGATGCGTTGTTCCTCGTCGGCGTACGCGAAGGCGGCCCCGGGGTGGGGAAGCTCCACCTCACCGTTCTCGCTCCCGTTCTTCCCGGTCCCCGAGGAGACGGTGCTGAGCAGACACATCTCGATCCACTAGCCGGGCCTTGCTCCAGCCGTGCGGCGAAGCGGTCATGCGCCTCTTCGTCGCCGGCTGCTCACGTCTGGACTGCGTACAGGCGAGGCGACGGGTTTGAGGGACGCGATGCCGGGGACGAATGAAGAAACGCCGAAAGGAGCGAGATGGGCACCAAGGTTGGAGACGTGATGACGACGCGGCCCCGTGCCGTGACCCCGCAGACGCCTCTCAGTGAGGTAGCCGAGCTGATGGAAACCGACGACGTCGGAGCGGTTCCCATTGTCGAAAGCGATCGCCTGGTCGGGATCGTCACCGATCGTGACATCGTCATCCGCGCGATCGCCAAAGGCAAAGACCCGCGCGGAATGCCGGCGGCCGAGGCCTCGTCGCGCGAGCTCGTCACCGTGAGTCCCGACGACGATCTCTCGGACGCGCTCAAGCTCATGGCGGAGTACCAGGTGCGCCGTCTGGCTGTGACCGGCGAGGACGAGCGCCTCCTGGGCGTCATCTCGCAGGCCGACGTCGCGCAGCACGCAAAGGAAAAGCAGACGGGCGAGCTCGTCGAGAGCATCTCGCGCGAGCCGCAAGGGCCGCGCACATCCTGATCTGCCGGCTCAGTGGCCCGGGAGCTCGAGTAACGCGGGGCGAGGCGCCGTGCGGCGCCTCGC
>DASZCE010000146.1:0-7181 GCA_035943455.1 Gaiellaceae bacterium
GCATCACGAAGATCGAGAGGAAGCCGAGCAGCATCCCGGTCCAGGCAAACGATCCGAAGAGGACGATGTCGAACCACAGCGGCGCGTCGTCCCGGGAGCCGAGGTGGACGAAGTCCGTGAGCAGGTAGGGCGCGTTCGGGAGGAAGAGCAGCCAGATCGCGGCGAGCGGGAGCAGGCGGACGAGCGTCTGCCGGCCGCGGGCGGCGTCGTGGACGGCGACCGCGGCGACAAGCGGAATCCAGGCGAGGAACAGGTTCCAGGGGAGGAAGTTGTACGCGCCGGCCTCGCCATAGACCCAGCGCGCAAGGAGTGCTGAGAGGCAGAGCGCCGACGCCAAAGCAAGCGAAAAGAGCGCGAATGCGCGCCGGTCACTCATGGTCGAAAGTGTAGGCCGCACGTCTCGCCGGGCCGTGTTCCGGTACCAGGCACCGGGACTCGGCCTACCGTTTCGACACGTCCCGGTGCCAGGGCACCAGGACGCGGCTCGAAGGGTCAGGCGCGCGAGATGTAGCGGCCTTCGCGGGGATCGACCTTGATCCGGTCGCCCTGGTTGACGAACAGCGGCACCTGGACGACGGCGCCCGTCGCCAGCTTCGCCGGCTTCGTCACGTTCGAGACCGTGTCGCCTCGCACGCCCGGCTCGGTCTCCGTCACCGTCAGCTCCACCGACGCCGGCATCTGGACGCCCGCTGGCCGCCCGTCGACGGTCAAGAGCTGCACCGAGCTCGACGGCTCGAGGTAGTCGAGCGCATCGGAGACGGACGCGCGCGGCAGGCTGATCTGCTCGTAGCTCTGCTCGTCCATGAAGACGACCTCGTCGCCCGAGTCGTAGAGGTACTGGACGTTCTTCGTCTCCGTGTGGACGCGCGCGAACTTCTCGCCGGCACGGAACGTCTTCTCGACGACCGACCCCGAGTCGAGGTTCTTCAGCTTCGTACGGACGAACGCGCCGCCCTTGCCCGGCTTCACATGCTGGAACTCCACGATGCGCCAGACGCTCCGGTCGAGCTCGATGTGCATCCCGTTCTTGAACTGGTTCGTGCTGACCGTCTCGGCCACGGCGGGCCAGTCTAGTGAACGGTCGTCAGGTTCTTCGGGAACGCGGTCAGCACCTCACAGCCGTTCTCGGTCACGACCACGAGGTCCTCGATCCGGATTCCCGCGACACCGCTGAGGTAGATCCCCGGCTCGACGGTAACGACGTTGCCGGCGGCGAGCACGTCATCGCTCTCCGGCCGCAAACCGGGCGCCTCGTGGACGAGCAGGCCGACGCCGTGGCCGAGCCCGTGGCCGAAGTTGTCGCCGTAGCCGGCGTCCGTAATCACTGCCCGGGCGGCGGCGTCGGCATCCCTCGCCGACACGCCGGCACGGACGGCCTCCAGACCTGCCTGCTGAGCCCTCCTGACCATCCCGTACATGTCTCGAAGCGAGTCCGAGACCTCGCCGACGGCGAACGTCCGCGTGCAGTCGGAGCAGTAGCCGTCGAGCTTCGCGCCCGCATCGACCAACACGAGGTCGCCCTCCTCGACCACGCGATTGCCTGGCGGTGCGTGTGGCGTCGCAGCCGTGGGCCCCGCCGAGACGTGGATCTCGAAGGCGCGATCGTCGGCCCCGCCGTCGTGAAGGAGCCGGTACATCGTCCACTCGAGCTCCTTCTCAGAACGGCCGCTGAACTGCTCCCGGGCCAGCCGCTCGTACGCCTGGTTCGTGATCTCGCTCGCCCGCCGGATGGCGGCGAGCTCCTCCGGCTCCTTGACCACTCGCAACGACTCCACGAGGCCGCGCCGCGGCACGAGCTCCACGCCGCCGTCGCGAAGGAACTCGTAGTTCGCGTACGTGAGCGCATCGCCTTCGAAGGCGACGCGGTTCGGGAGTCGATCCGGCAGGTCCGAGTAGAGATAGCGCGTGGTCTCGACGACCTCGACGCCCTCGAGCGCCCGAGCCGCTTCGGCGTACCGGAAATCCGTGAAGAGCTGCACCCGCTCTCGTTCGACGAGCAGCGCCGCGTTCGAGCTCTCGAACCCAGTGAGATAGCGGACGTTCACCGGCGCGGTGACGAGGAGCGGCTCCTCGAGGAGCCGGCGAAGCCTCTCTATGCGCGAGCCAGGAACTCCAGCGCCTCCTTGTAGCCGTCGGGACCCTTGCCGAGCACCCGGTGCGCCGCGATGTCGGCGAGCACCGAATGCCGGCGCCACGTCTCCCGATTCGCGATGTCCGAAAGATGGACCTCGACGATAGGCCCGCGCGCGAGCTCGAGCGCGTCATGGATCGCGTAGCTGTAGTGGGACCACGCCCCCGGGTTGACCACCAGCCCGTCGGCCGACTCGCCCAGCTCCTGGCACCACTCGACGTACTCGCCTTCGCTGTTCGTTTGCCGGCAGACGACCTCGCACCCCAGCTCGCGACCCCAGTCGCGGATCCGGTTCTCGAGCCGGCTGAGGGAAAGCCCGCCGTAGACGGCGGGATCACGCCGGTCGAGCACGTTCAGGTTCACGCCGTTCAGGACGCCGATCAGCATCAGGCGATCAGCTCGTCGAGCGCGTCTCGTACGTGCTGGGGTGCCACCTCGCGGACGACGGGCTTCCCCAGCTCCTCGAGCAGCACCAGGCGGATTTTGCCGTCGCGCATCTTCTTGTCGCGCTGGAGCGCATCCCAGGCGCGCTCGCGGTCGACGTCAACCGGCTGCACGTCGAGCACGTCGTCCATCCGCAGGCCTGAGAGCCGGAGGGCGGCGGTGAGGCCGAGCGCGACCGCCTTGCCGTGACCGACGCGGTACTCCGACGCCGCCTCGATCGCATGCCCGAACGTGTGGCCGAGGTTCAGGATCTCACGGCGGCCTTTCCGCTCGTACGGATCCTCGAGACAGACCTCCGCCTTGAAGGCGGCGCAGGCACGAATCATCTCTTCCTCGGGTAGCTCCCAGAGCGGCCGACCTGCGAGCAAACCCGTCTTGACGACCTCGGCCATCCCGTTCCGCCGCTCCGCCTCGGGCAGCGTCGAGAGCACAGCGGGATCGATCACCACCCGGTCCGGGTAGTGGAAGGCACCGACCAGGTTCTTCGCCTCAGGTAGGTCGACCGCCGTCTTGCCCCCGATCGCAGCGTCGACTTGGCCGACGAGCGTCGTCGGCACGGCGATCCAGCGGACGCCGCGCATGTACGTCGCGGCGACGAAGCCGGCGAGATCGGTCGTCGCGCCGCCGCCGTAGCCGACGATCGTTCCGTCTCTGCCGATCCGGAGCTCGCGCCACAGCCGCTCCGCCTCCTCCACCGACTTCGACTCGACACGATGCACCTCTTCGAGCTCGAGTGGATGGAGGTCGAGGACGCGCCGATCGGCGATCAGCGCGTCGCCTTCGAGAGGACCGCCGGACGTGATGCCCAGGGCGGCGAGAAGGACGCCGTCCGCATCGTTGGCCATGGCATCGGCAACGGCCCGGTAGTCGCGCGCCGCGAAGAGCGAGCGGAACGCCGCTTCGTCCTGCGCGAGCGGCCGCCCGCTCTCGCGGCTCCGCTCCCACGCCGTCTCCACGTCGACGTCGAGCAGAACCGCCAGCGCACGATCCGACCGCGCGGCTTCGAAGGCGCCCCCGCCGAGCGCGATCACCGAGGGCTCGCGCCGCGTGAGCGCCTCCCTCACCACCTCCTGCTCGCGCTGCCGGAACTCCGCCTCGCCGCGCCGGAACAGGTCCGTGATCGGCCCGTGGCGCCGCTCGAGCTCGGCGTCGGTATCGACGAACGGGCGCCCGCTCCGGCGTGCGACCTCTTCCCCGATCGTCGACTTCCCGGCGCCCATGAACCCGATCAGGGCGATGTGCCTGTTTACCGCGGTTGCCACGGGATTCGGCCGAGGTAGGCGCGATAGGCGGCGATGAAGTCGTCGAGAGCGTCGCCGCCGAACTTCTCCCGCGCTGCGCGCGCGAACTCGAAGGCCACCGAAGCCTCGGCGACGACGGCAAGCGCCTCGACCGCCGCTGTGTCGCTCCGTTCGACCAGCGCCTCGCCGGGCTCGCCGGTCGCGAGGTCGACCGAGCGGAGCGGACGCATCAGCGTCGGCAGCGGCTTCATCGCCGCGCGGGCGGCGATCTCCTCGCCGTTCGAGACACCGCCCTCGATCCCGCCGGCGCGATTCGTCTCGCGGCGAAACCCAGGGAGGATCTCATCGTGGGCCTCTGAACCGCGCAGGTTCGCAAGCCCGAAGCCCTCGCCGATCTCCACCCCCTTGACGGCCTGGATTCCCATCAGCGCCGCCGCGAGGCGCGCGTCGAGCCGGTCTTCCCTCGTTCCATAGGAGCCGAGCCCGGGCGGGACACCGCGTGCCCGGACCTCCACCACCCCGCCGACGGTGTCGCGAACCGCCTTCGCCTCGTCGACGTCGCCCATCTCGACGACCGACCCTGCAACCTCGACACCGATCTCGGCGAGCAAGGCCTTCGCGACAGCGCCCGCTGCGACGGTGATCGCGGTCTGCCGCGCACTCGCGCGCTCGAGCGTGTTCCGGACGTCGTCGTGCCCGAACTTGAGCGCGCCCGCGAGGTCGGCGTGCCCGGGGCGAGGGAGTGTCACCGGCTTTGTCCCCTTGCCCCGAGGCTCGCCCTCAGGCGGCCACGGGCTCATCCCCCACGACCAGTTCTCGTGGTCGCGATTCCGCACGACGAGCGCAAGCGGCGTCCCGAGCGTCCGTCCGTGACGGAGCCCCGCGAGCACCTCCAGTCGGTCCTGCTCGATCCGCTGGCGGGGGCTACGGCCGTAGCCCTGCTGGCGCCGCGCGAGGTCGGCGTCGATCAGGTCGCGATCGAGCCTCAGTCCCGCGGGGAGCCCCGTCACGATGCCGACGAGGGCCGGCCCGTGCGATTCCCCTGCCGTCGAGAGCCTCAGGTCCACGCGGGCAAGCCTACGGCGCGCCGCATCACCTCGACCGGCGCCGGCACGCCCGTCCAGAGCTCGAAGGAGGCCGCACCCTGCGCGACGAGCACCTCGAGCCCGTCGAACACGCGGGCGCCCGCCGCGCGCGCGGCATCCGCCGTGGCGGAGCCGGGATACGGCAGGTCGATGAGCGTCTGGCCAGCCTGCAGCCGGACGAGCACGTGGTCGCAAACCGGCGTCGCGTTGACGACGAGGTCGCAGCCGTCCACCACCGGAGGCCACTCGCCGCGCCGGGAGAAGACGGTTGCGTCGGTCAACGCCGCCCGGAACGCAACCGCCGCGCCACCGTCGCCGATGATCGCCGGCCGCTCGCACTCGAGCCCGTCGAGGATCGCGGCGTCCGTGCTATGACCGCGTATCGGGTTGAAGAGCAGCGTGTTCACGGACGCGAGCTCCGCCCCGATCAACCTCGCGACCTCCAGCTTGTAGGGCGCCGTCACGTTGGCTCCAACGAAGCCGAGCGCGTCCAGCCCTTGCACCGCCTGCTCGAGCGACCCGGGAGCAACCTCGCACGCGACGTACGTCCAGTCGAGCCCGCGGGCGGCAAACGCTGCGTTCTGCATCCGCGGCGACAGCGACCGGGCGACCGGCGACCCGATCAGCGCCACCAGCTTCGTCTCAGTAGCCGTGGGCGGCCTGGTAGTTGTCGAACTCGCGCTTGCTCGCCGTGAAGAAGTGGTGGACCTTGTCCGGCTTGCGCACGAAGTAGAGGTAGTCGACCCTCGCCGGATGGGCAGCGGCCTGCATCGACGCGAGCCCCGGGTTCGCGATCGGCGTCGGCGTCAGCCCGGTATGGATGCGCGTGTTGTAGAGCGTTGGATCGTGGAGGTGGGATTCGCGCAGCGACTCCGTCGGCGGCACGCCGAGCCCGTATCGGATCGTCGCATCGATTCCGAGCGTCATACCGGCGCGCAGGCGGTTGTAGATCACGGCCGCGACGAGGCGCCGCTCCTCGGGCGCGATCACCTCCTTCTCGATCATCGAGGCGATGATGAGCACGTCGTAGGGGGTCAGATTCTTCGACCGCGCGTAGCGCATGTTCACCCGCGCCCAGTTCTTCTTGAACGCGGCGAGTTGGTGACTCACGAGCTGTCGCGTCGTCGTCTGCTTCGTGAACTGATAGGTCGCCGGAAAGAGAAAACCCTCGAGGTTCGGGGGACGATCGAGCACCAGAAACGCCTTCGGCACACGCGACGACCCCTCCGTGAGCGCGAGGTAGCGGCGCGGCGAGAGCTTGGGACTGACGTTCCGCTTCGTGCGCGCGATTTCGTTCACCTCGCCGATCCGGTGGGCCATCTGCTCGCGTGTGAAGCCCTCCGGAAAGATGATCCTGAGGGGCTTGGGCGGCGGAGGCAGCGGCAACGACTCCGGCGCCGCTTGGTCGCCGCCGCGTAGGAGCGCCCAGGCCGAGCCGCCGAGCAGGGCCACCAGCGCGGCGAGGAACGCGACGGCGATGAGCCGCCGAACGACGATCCTCGTTCGTGACGGCCTCCGGTGCGGTCCGCGTGGCCGTTCCGGGCGCATCACTCGTGTCGGTTCTTCCACCATTCCAGGTAGCTCGTCAGCAGGTGTGCCGCCGCCCGGGCATCGTCGTCGGTACCTGGGCCGGCGAGCGTCGTCGTGAAGCGCTCGTCGAAGCGCTCCACCGGGACGTCGAGTAAGGCCTCGAGCGCCTCGGCGAACCGCTCCGTCTCGTCCGCCTGAGTTCCCCGTTCCCCGCGGAGGGTCAGCGGCAAACCGACGACGACGCGCTCGACGTCTTCTGCCCGCACGAGCTCGGCGAGCTCGCGGAGCCCCGCCTCGCTGGACGCGCGACGGACGACGCGAAGCGGTCGAGCGAGCGTCCCCGTCGGATCCGAGAGGGCGACGCCGGTGCGCGCAGCTCCGTAGTCCAGCGCGAGGACCTTCACTCGAGCGCGGACGCGATCTCGCTCTTCGCCACCTCGTACGCTTCGGCCAAGCCCGCCGGATTCTTTCCACCGGCCTCAGCGAGGTCCGCGCGGCCGCCCCCGCCGCCACCGATCTTCTGCGCGGCCTTCCTGGCGACATCGACGGCGTCGAGCCCCTTGTCGACCAGCGAGCGGTCGAGATTGACGACGAGGTACGCGCGACCCTCGTCAACCGAGCCGAGCAGAACGGCATCGGCCTGCTTCGACTGCCGGATCCGGTCGGACAGGTCCTTCAGGTCGGAGCCTTTCAACGCCTCGACCTGGGCGACGACGATCCCGTTCGACTCGTCGCGGTAGACGACCTCCG
>DASZCE010000147.1:0-6748 GCA_035943455.1 Gaiellaceae bacterium
GTTCTATCCGAACGGTTGGGCCTGGGGATTGGCGGCTCTCGCCGCCCTCCTCACCGCGCTGCGGCCACGCCTCGGCCTGGCGTTTGCGCTCGGCGCGGCCGTTCTTCCGCTCGGAAACGTTTCGTCTGGTCTGGCGCTTGCCTACGGCGTCGCTGCCATCGCCTGGATGCTTGCGACCTGGCGCCGGCCCGAGGAGGGGCTGCTGGCTGCGGTCGGCCCTCTGCTCGCTCCCCTCGGAGCGCTCGTTCTTCTCCCGCTCGTGCTCGTGCCGGTGCGCGGCGCGCTCTGGCGCGGGATCCACGCCGCGCTCGCCGTGCTCCTCGCCGGCGCCGTCACCGCGGTGGTCGGTGCGACGCTCCCGCTCAGCGGGCGTGGCGTCCCGAGCCTCGGGCTCGCCGGCAGCGAGGATGCGGGAGCGGTGCTGACCGCGTTCGGCCATGCGCTCGATACCCGCCCCGAGCTCGTCTCTGCGGCACTCGTGCTCGGGTTCCTCAGCGCCGTCCTGCCGCCGGCGAGCAGGCGCGGGCTGTGGCCGGTCGCCGTGCTCGGCGCCGCGTCTCTCGCCGTTCTGCTGCTGCCGAGCACCGCAGTGAGCCCACCGCCCGTCGTCGCCGGAATCTGGCTCTGTTGCGCGGTCTTCGCCATCAGAGACCGACGGACGGCTCGCTAGACTCGACGCGGATTCGCCAGTGCTTCGCACTATCGAGCAGAAGATCGAGTCGCTTTTCGAAGGCGCCTTCGGACGCGCCTTCCGGCGCAACGTCCAGCCGGTCGAGCTCGCGCGCAAGCTTGCCAAGGAGATGGACGACTACAAGATGGTCTCGGTCTCCCAGATCTACGCGCCGAACGAGTACGTCGTCTATCTGTCGCCGGCTGATCGGGCCCAGTTCGAGAGCTACGAGCCGGCGCTGATCAACGAGCTCGAGCAGTACCTCCTCGAGCACTCCCGGCGCGAGGGCTACGCGCTGCTCTCCAGGCCGAACGTCTCGTTCGAGACGGACGAGGACCTCGAGGTCGGTCTCTTCGGGATCGCCAACCGGATGATCCAGCGGGAGGCGGCAGACGAGGAGCCGGAGCCTGCACCCGAGCCCGGAGCGACGCGCGTCTATCGCGCCGCTCCCGTGGAGACGGAAGCTGCCTCCGCGTCCGAGCTCGGCCTCGAGCCGGAGCCCGAGCCTGAACCTCCTGCATCTCTCACGGTGAACGGCAGGACACACGAGCTCCGGAAGCCGAGTGTCGTGATCGGCCGCTCGAAGGAGAGCGACATCCGTTTGTCCGACCCGAACGTCTCGCGGAAGCACGCGGAGATCCGCCAGGAGGGGTCGACCTACTGGATCGTCGATCTCGGCTCCACGAACGGCATCGCGGTGAACGGGCAGGCGCTCAAGCGGTCGAAGCTCGATGATGGGGACCGCATCACTCTCGGCTCGACCGAGGTGGTCTTCGGTCGCCCATGATCGTCGCCGCCGTGGAGGTCGAAGCGGTTCTGCTCGGCCTCAAGGTCGGCTTTCTCGTTCTGCTCTACCTCTTCATCTGGCGGATCGTGCGGTCCGTCGCGAAGGATCTCCGGCTTCCCCAGGAGAGCTTCGTGCTAGCCCCACAGCAAGCCGCCGCTGCCGGTCTCGGCCGGCCGAACACCGGGCTCCTGATCGTGCTCGCGAGTCCCGCGCTCGACCCGGGCACCGAGCGCGAGCTCGACTCGACGGCCGTGACCCTGGGGCGGGCCGCCGACAACGACCTCGTGCTCGACGCCGACGAGTTTGCCTCCGTGCACCATGCCCGGATCGAGCCCCGGCGCGACGGCGTCTGGCTCCAGGATCTCGACTCGACGAACGGCACGTTCCTGAACGGCAGCAAGCTGACTCGGCCGCAGAAGCTCACGCCAGGTGACGTCATCCGGGTCGGCGAGACCGACCTCAGGTACGAGCTGTGAGACGCCGCTTGCGGTGTCAGGCCGCACGGCTGAGACATCGCTTGCGATGCCGGTTGGACGGCATGCTGGCTTTGCCGGCGTGCGCGTCCCTTTTCGTCATGCGGCCGTCTGCAAGAACCGGTCGAGGCGCTCCGGATTGCGAGGCCACGTCGTGAAGCTCGGGGAGACTGCTGCACTCTCGCATCCCGGACGGCGGAGGCGCCACAACGAGGACTCGTACGTCGTCCAGCCGCCGCTCTTCGCTGTGGCCGACGGGATGGGCGGCGCCAAGGCGGGCGAAGTTGCCTCGGGGCTCGCCGCGGCGGCGGTGCAGGAGAGCGGGAGCGACGGAAACACCGGTGAGGCGCGTGTCGCCGCCCTGATCGAGGAGGCGAATCGGCGTGTGTTCAGGCGGGCGACGGAAGACCGAGCCGCGTCGGGCATGGGCACGACGATGACGGTCGCCCTCGTCGAGGAAGATCGTGTCGCAATCGGCCACGTCGGCGACTCCCGCGCCTACTTGATCAGAGATGGTCGACTCGAGCAGCTCACGGACGACCATTCGCTCGTCGCGGAGCTCGTTCGCAGCGGCAAGCTGACACCCGAAGAGGCCGAATCCCACCCGCAGCGCTCGGTGATCACCCGCGCCCTCGGGACCGAGGCGGACGTCGACGTCGACACCTTCTCCGTCGAAGCCGCTCCGGGCGATCTCTTCATGCTCTGCTCGGACGGGCTGACGACGATGGTCGACGACCAGACGATCCTCGATGCCGTCGAACGCCACCGCACGAACCTCGATCGCGCCGCCAAGGCCCTGGTCAACGCGGCGAACCGCGGTGGCGGCGAGGACAACATCACCGTCGTCTTCTTCGAGGTGACCGGCGCGGAGGAACCGGAGGAGCAGACCCAAGAGACGGTCGCCGAAGAGGCGCTTCCGGAAGTCGAGCAGACGATGGACAAGAGCGACGCACGGGAGTCGGCTGCCGTCGTCGAGGAGCAGCGCCGCGGCAGGGTCCTGCCGATCCTGGCCGCCCTCGCGGTGCTCCTGATGATCGCCGCGGCGGTGCTCTGGCTGCTGGGCCAGACGTGATGAGCCTTCGCAACCGGGAATTCGCCAGCCTCATCGTCGTCGGAACGCTCGTTGGCTTCGGCTTCGCGAGCGTGTACATCGCCCGGCAGGAGGTCGTGAACTCGGCATCGCTCTCCTACGGTCTCTTCTTCCTCGGCCTCTACATCGCAGCCCACGTGATCGCCCGGATCACGGTGCCGAACGCCGATCCGTACCTCCTCCCGATGGCCGGGCTTTTGACCGGTATCGGCGTGACCGAGATCTACCGGCTGGACGAGAACGATGCCTTCAAGCAGGGCCTGTGGATCGTCATCGGCCTCTCCGCCTTCGCGGCCACGCTCTTCCTCTTGAGCGACGACTTCCGGCGGCTCGAGAGCTACAAGTACCTCTTCGGCCTGAGCGCGATCGGGCTGCTCCTGCTTCCGGCCGTTCCCGGCCTGGGCAAGACCGTGAACGGCGCCCGCCTCTGGGTGCACGTCGGACCCGTGCACTTTCAGCCGGGCGAGCTGGCAAAGATCCTGCTGATCGTCTTCCTCGCCGGCTACCTCCGCGAGAAGCGCGAGGTGCTGGCGCAGTTCCGGCTCAAGGACCTCGGGCCACTGTTTCTGATCTGGGGCTGCGCGATGCTCGTCCTCGTCGTCACGAACGACCTCGGCGGCGGCCTCCTCTACTTCGGGATCTTCCTCGCCATGCTCTACGTGGCGACCGCGCAGGTCTGGTTCGTGATCGCAGGCGGAGCGCTGTTCGGCGGCGGCGCCGCAGCGCTGTACACGGTGATCCCGCGCGTGCAGGACCGGGTCGAGATCTGGCTCGACCCGTGGGACGACCCCTACGGCAAGGGCTACCAGACGATCCAGTCGCTCTACTCGATCGCAAACGGCGCCTTCGGCGGCACGGGGCTCGGCCAGGGCACGTTCACGACCGCGGACGGGACGCCGCTTTTCCCATACGTCAACACCGACTTCATCTACTCGGCGCTTGCCCAGGAGCTCGGGCTAGTCGGGATCTGCGGCTTCCTGCTCGTCTACATGCTCTTTGCCGCCCGCGGATTCCGCATCGCCCTGCTTGCGCAAGACGGCTTCTCGAAGCTGCTCGCCGTCGGGCTCACCTTCGCTTTCACCCTGCAGGCGTTCATCATCATCGGCGGCATCCTCCGCCTGATCCCGCTCACCGGGATCACCCTGCCGTTCGTCAGCTACGGAGGCTCGAGCATCGTGGCGAACTTCGTGCTCCTCGCCGGCCTCCTGCTCGTCTCCAACCGTGCCAATGAGGCGTTGGAGCGATGAACCAGCAGATCAGCCGTCTCGCTGTCGCCTCGCTCGTGCTCGTGATCTCGCTGATCGTCGGCACGACGTACTGGCAGGCGTGGGCGGCGCCGAGCCTCGCCGACCGCCGCGACAACGCGATCAAGGTGGTCGCGCAGTTCACCATCAAGCGCGGGGCCATCTTCGCCGCCGACGGCTCCGTGCTCGCTCGCAACCGCCCCCGCCGCGTGAACGCGAAGACGTTCTACTTTCGCCGCTACCCCGGAGGAGCGCGGTTCGCCCACGTCGTCGGCTACTCGACCCAGGCTCGCTCGCGTTCCGGCATCGAGCAGTTCCGGAACGACTACCTGACCGGCGCGAACGCGAACCTCGCGACGCTGCTCGACACCACGCTTGACCGGCTCGTGGGCGCCACGATCGAAGGCAACGACGTGATCCTGACGCTGCGCCCGGTGCCCCAAAAGGTCGCGATACAGGAGCTCGGCGGCCAGTGCGGGGCCGCCGTTGCGCTCGAGCCCAAGACGGGCAAGGTGCTCGTGATGGCGTCGAGCCCGAGCTACGACCCCAACCTGGTCGAGCGCCACTTTGCGCGGATCCAGCGCGCCGCGGGGCCGTGCGGCATCGCACCGCTTTTGAACCGCGCGTCGAGCGGCCTCTTCACGCCCGGCTCGATCTTCAAGGTCGTCACGGCGTCGGCCGCGCTCGACTCCGGCAAGTACACCACGAGCTCGACCTTCTACGACCCCGGCTACTGCATCGAGTACGGCCAACGCGTCAACAACTACGACACCTCGACGCCGTTTGGCACGGTGAGCTTCAGCCAGGCGCTCGTCAACTCCATCAACTCGTCGTTCTGCGAGATGGGAAAGAAGCTCGGCCCCGAGCTGATTCTCGATTACGCACGCCGCTTCGGCTTCTATTCGGATCCGCCGATCGACCTTCCATCGGGCGAGCGCGCGCCGAGCGGGCTCTACCAGCGGGGGAAGCTCCTACGACGCTCGCAGGAGTCGCGCGCCGACCCCGGGCGGCTCGCATTCGGCCAAGAGCGGATGCTCGTGACGCCGCTTCAGATGGCGATGGTCGCGGGCGCGATCGCGAACAAGGGCGTCGTGATGAAGCCGTACCTGACGGATCGGATTCGCAAGCCCAACAGGGCGACGCTCGTGAAGATGAAGCCGCACGAGCTCCGCCGCGCCGTGAAGACGGAGGTGGCAGAGGAGATCGCCGCGATGATGGAAGGGGTCGTCTCCGGCGGTACCGGCACCGCCGCGCAGATCTCCGGTGTTCGCGTGGCGGGCAAGACCGGAACGGCGGAGACTGGGCGCCAGGGGCGGAACACGACGTGGTTCATCGCCTTCGCGCCAGCCGACGACCCACAGGTCGCCGTCGCCGTCGTGCTGCAGAACCAGAGCGGAACGGGCGGGAGTACGGCGGCGCCGATCGCGAAGGAGATCATGCAGGCGGTCCTGCGCCGCCCGTCGAAGAGGTCTGGTTAAGTGCCGAATCCAGCGATAAACACCGGCTTCGGGCCCCCGATCGCGCGGCGCCAGAGCACATCCTTCTCGTCGCCAAGGCGGCAACGCAGCCGTGGCTCCTCCGAGCTCACATGCTGGCCTAAGGCGGTCGCGTCGGCAAAGCCGGCACGACCTGCTCTGGTCGGCGCCTTCGAGTCGGCGCCTTTGACTCCCGATCCAGAATTCCGGCGGC
Source organism: Gaiellaceae bacterium (assembly GCA_035943455.1). Taxonomy (GTDB): domain Bacteria; phylum Actinomycetota; class Thermoleophilia; order Gaiellales; family Gaiellaceae; genus JACDAN01. The sequence goes on from DASZCE010000147.1 coordinate 5,954, forward strand.
ATCACTGGAAGCGGCACTAGCGATGGCGGTCACGGACACCCTGATCAACACGCTTTTCGACGGGCGCTACCGGATCCTCCGGAAGCTCGGCTCGGGCGGCATGGCCAACGTCTACCTCGCCGAGGACGAGGAGCTCGGCCGGCAGGTGGCGATCAAGATCCTGAACGACCGTCACGCGAGCGACGACCAATTCGTCGAGCGCTTTCGCCGCGAGGCGAAGAACGCCGCGGGTCTCTCGCATCCGAACATCGTCTCTGTCTACGACCGCGGCGAGGCGGAAGGCACCTACTACATCGCGATGGAGTTCCTGGAGGGTCGCAGCCTCAAGGAGCGCATCCTCTCGGAAGGGTCGTTGCCGATCTCGGCCGCGATCGAGGTCACGCGCCAGATCCTCCACGCTCTCGCCTTCGCGCACCGGCGCGGGATCGTCCATCGCGACATCAAGCCCCACAATGTGCTGCTCGCTCAGGACGCGCCCGGCGACGGTGAGTCGCGGTTCAAGGTGACCGACTTCGGGATCTCACGGACGACGACGAGCCAGATGACGGAAGCCGGATCGATCGTCGGCACGGCCCAGTACCTCTCGCCCGAGCAGGCACGCGGCGCGCCCGTCGACCAGCGATCGGACATCTACTCCGTCGGCATCGTGCTCTACGAGCTGCTCACTGGGAAGCTCCCCTTCACGGGCGAGACCCCGCTCGAGATCGCGATGAAGCACCTGTCGGAGGTCCCGAAGTCGCCCTCCGACCTTCGCTCGGAGGTTTCGACCGACCTGGACATGATCGTCCTACGGGC
>DASZCE010000148.1:0-3138 GCA_035943455.1 Gaiellaceae bacterium
GAGCTGCTCGGGGTTCACAGGCCGCTCCCTTCGGAGATCGTTCGGGGCCGCCGCGAAAAGCAAGCGAGGCAAGGACGCAGGGAGCGTTCGTAGCCGGAGGCTACGGGCGCGACCGAGGACGCCGCCAGGCCGAGGTTTGCAGCGCCCTGGCGAGTGCGAGACACGCGGGAGGGGGCCGCCATCCTAGACCCTCCGCCTCTTCTTCTGCCGGACGCCGTTGTGGGCCTGGGGCGTGACGTCCCTGACGCCGAGGATCTCGAGACCAGCTGCCTGAAGCGAACGGATCGCGGTTTCACGGCCAGACCCCGGCCCCTTGACGAAGACCTCGACCTTCTGCAGGCCGTGCTCCATTCCCTTGCGCGCGCAGGCATCCGCGGTGACCTGGGCGGCGAACGGCGTCGACTTGCGCGAACCCTTGAAGCCTGCCGAGCCGGCCGACTCCCAGACGATCACCGCGCCGTCCTTGTCCGTGAGCGTGACGATCGTGTTGTTGAACGACGTCTTGATGTGCGCCTGGCCGACGGCGATGTTCTTCTTGACCCTGCGGCGGGTGCGCCCGCGGGTCGCCTGCCTCCTTGGCGGCGCCACTACTTCGCCGCCTTCTTGCCGCGGCCGACGGTCTTCTTCGGGCCCTTGCGCGTGCGCGCGTTCGTCTTCGTCCTCTGGCCGTTGACGGGCAGGCTGCGCCGGTGCCGAAGACCACGATAGGCGCCAATCTCCGAGAGACGCTTGATCGCCTGCGTCCGCTCACGCCGCAGGTCGCCCTCCACCTGGAGGTTGGAGTCGATGTACTCGCGAAGCTTCGTGATCTCGGGGTCGCTCAAGTCGCGGATCTTCTCCGCCGACGAGAGGCCGGTCCCCTCGCAGACCTTGAGCGCGGTCGAGCGCCCGATCCCGTAGATGTAGGTGAGCCCGATCTCGAGGCTCTTGTCGCGCGGAAGGTTGACGCCTGCGATGCGTGCCAAGGTTCCTCCTCTAGCCCTGTCGCTGCTTGTGTCGCGGGTTCGTGCAAATGACCATGGTCCGGCCATGCCGCTTGATCACGCGGCAGCGCTCGCACATGGGTTTAACGGATGCTCGTACCTTCATCGGTGTCTATACGTAATGCGCCCGCGGGAGAGGTCGTAGGGTGAGAGCTCGACCTTGACCCTGTCGCCCGGGAGGATGCGGATGTAGTTCTTCCGCATCTTTCCGGAGATCTTCGCCAGCACCTCGTGTCCGCCGTCCACCTGGATGCGGAACATCGTGCTCGGCAGGGCCTCGACGACCTCGCCTTCCACCTCGATCTTCTCTTCCTTTTGAGCCATTACCTCCTCACGCGAACCGCGCCCTTGCGGGGCGCGAGATCCAACTGTCGTAGAACACGGCGCAGCTGGCCTGCGCCGAGCCAAGCCCGAAAATGGTAGCAAAGGGGTCTGCCCAGCCCGAACGGCGGCAATGGTCAGGATCCGCGGGTCTACCTAGCGCGAACGGCGGCAGCGGTCAGGATCCGCGGCCCTTCCTCGGTGACCGCCACGGTGTGCTCGAAATGCGCGGAGAGCGACCCGTCGGCGGTCGCGATCGTCCAGCGATCGGGCCGCACGACCACCTCGTGCGTCCCGGCCGTGATCATCGGCTCGATCGCGAGGGTCATGCCCGTCGCCAGCATCGGGCCGCGGCCCGGCTCACCGTAGTTCGGGATCTGTGGGTCCTCGTGCATCTCTCGGCCGACGCCGTGCCCCACGAGGCTACGCACGACCGAGAACCCCGCCTCCTCCGTCACGCGCTGCACGGCATGCGAGATGTCCGTGAGCCTGCCGCCCGCCTTCGCCTGCTCGATTCCGGCATAGAGAGCGGCATTGCACGCCTCGAGCAGCCGCTCCGCCTCCGGGTCGATCTCGCCGACCGGGAACGTGTAGGCCGAATCGGCCACGAAACCGTCGAGGGTGACACCGACGTCGACGGACAGGATGTCGCCCTCGGCGAGCGGGTCGTCATTCGGGATCCCGTGCACGACGACGTCGTTTGCGGAGGTGCAGATCGAGGCCGGATACGGGTACGGACCGCGGTAGCCCTTGAACGTCGGCACGCCGCCCCGGGAGCGAATGAACTCGTCCGCGATCCCGTCCAGCTCGGCCGTCGTCGTCCCCGGCCGCACGTGCTCGCCGATGACCCCGAGCGTATCGGCGACGATCGTCCCGGCGCGGGCCATCTGGTCGAGCTCGCGGGCCGACTTCCGGACGATCATGCGTCACGACCTCGCCGCGACGTGGTCGAGCGCCGCCTGGATCTCCGAGAAGACCTCATTCACGGGCCGGTCCGCATGGATGCCGACGAGGTTTCCGCTGGCGCGGTAGTGCTCGACCAACGGCTCGGTCTCCTCGTGGTAGAGCTTCAGTCTCCTGGCGATCACGTCGGGCGCGTCGTCCGTCCGTCCCTCGAGCGTCGCGCGCCTGAGCAAACGCTCTGTCGCGACGTCGTCCGGTATCTGGAACTCGAAGACGACCGAGAGGTCACGGCTGATCTCGTCGAGCATGGCGTCGAGGGCGTCCGCCTGCGCCGACGTCCTCGGAAAGCCGTCGAGGACGAAGCCGGGTTCGGCGTCCGGCTGCTGAAGGCGATCGCGGATCAACTCGATCATGAGCTCGTCCGGGACGAGCTCGCCCCGCTCGAGGATCGGCTTCACCCGCTGACCGAGCTCGGAGCCCTGCTCGATCGCCGCCCTGAGCATGTCGCCCGTCGCGATGTGCGGGATCGCGTACTCGGCCTCGATCCGCTTCGCCTGCGTGCCCTTTCCCGACCCCTGGGGGCCTAGAAGCAAGACGTTTATTTGAGGAAGCCCTCGTAGGAGCGCATCATCATCTGCGACTCCATCTGACGCATCGTGTCGAGCGCGACACCGACCGCGATCAAAACCGACGTGCCGCCGAGGGCGCCGGCCAGCGCCTGGGAGACGTTGGCATAGGCGATGAACAGGCTCGGCAGAGTCGCCACGATCGCGAGGTAGACCGCGCCCGGCAGAGTCAGCCGCGTCAGCACGCGATCCAGGTACTGCGCCGTCGGCGGGCCGGGCCGGATGCCGGGGATATAGCCGCCGTGCTTACGCAGGTTGTCGGCCTGGTCGACCGGGTTGAACTGGACGGCCGTGTAGAAGAAGGT
>DASZCE010000149.1:0-1645 GCA_035943455.1 Gaiellaceae bacterium
TGCGGGGGGAGGACGAGCGCGTTCAGGCCGAACGCACGGGCCGCCTTGAGCAGCCTTCGATTGGTCTGGCTCACCGTGTTTGCGACGATCGCCAGGCGCGTCACTCGAGCTCCTCAGGCCGAGCGGAGCGCTTCGGTCGGCGCGAGCCGGGCGGCGCGCATTGCGGGGTAGAGGCCGGCGACGGCACCGATCGCGATGGCCAGGGCGATGCCGCCAAATGGGACATACCAGGGAACGACGGCGCTCCAGCCGCGGTTCGCGGCGTAGACGACGGTGATGAGGGTTCCGAGCGCGACGCCGGCGGCGCCTCCCGTTGCAGCGAGCATGAGCGACTCGGCGAGGAACTGGACGCGGATGTGCCCCTTCGCCGCCCCCAGCGCGCGTCGCAGCCCGATCTCCGAGCGTCGCTCGAGCACCGAGATGACCATCACGTTCGCGATCCCGACGCCGCCGACGAGAAGAGCGACGGCGCCGAGGCCGAGGAAGAGCGAGGTGAACGCCGTCTTCGCCGCCGCGCGAGCCTCGAGCGCGTCGGAGGGCCGGCTCACATCCACCTCTTCCGGGTGCTCCGGGTTAGCCGTCGCGCCGAGCACCCGGCGGACGTCGTCGAGGTCCTCGGGCTTCGCTCTGACGTAGATCGTCGAGGCGGAGCCGTCGGCGCCTAGGAGCTCTTTGGCGATCGGAAGGCCGACGAGCGCGGAGCGATCGAGATCGGGGGCGAGCTCGATGGGGTTCAGGATTCCGACGACGGTGAACCACTGATCGCCGAGCCAGACGTTGACGCCGACCCGTTCGATTCCCAGTCGCTTCGCAGCGATCGAGCCGAGGACGACGGCCGGATAGCGGGAGCTGGCGGCGTTCAGAAAGACGCCGGCCCGCAGCGTCGCGCCGAGGGTCGCGGGCAGATCGACGTCGGCGGCGAGAACGCTGATACCGCCGGTCTCCTCCTCCGAGATGTAGTCGGTGCGCCTGACGCTTGCGTCGATTGCCTCGACGGTCGAGACCTCGTCGACCGGACCGATGCGGCCGATCATCCCTCTTGCCTGCTCCGGCAGCTTCGCGTCTTCGCCGAAGAGCGTCTGGCCCGGAGCGACTCGGAGGAGGTTCGTGCCCAGGCGGTCGAGGGTCGCGATCAGGTCTGACTTCGATGACTCCGAGAGCGCGAGCACGGCAACCATGGCGGCGATGCCGATTGCGATCCCGAGTGCCGAGAGCGCAGCGCGCAGCCGGCGGGTGCGAAGACCGATGCCGCCGACTCGCACGATGTCCGCCGGGAGCAGGCGGGAGGGGGCGAGCTCCACTAGCTCACCTCCTGGGCGGTGTCGCGGACGATGCGGCCGTCGCGCATCTCGATGCGGCGCGGAAGCGCTGAGGCGATCTCGTGGTTGTGGGTGATGACGAGGATCGTCGTGCCCTCCGCGTTCAGCTCCTGGAGGAGTACGAGGATCTCGTTCCCCGCCTGGCTGTCGAGGTTGCCCGTCGGCTCGTCGGCGAAGACGACGGTCGGCCGCGTCACGAGCGCGCGTGCGAGCGCGACCCGCTGCTGCTGGCCGCCCGAGAGCTCGGACGGGCGATGCTTGCGCCGGTCGGCGAGGCCGACCTTCTTCAGCAGGTCGTCGTAGAACGCGTCGTCGGGCTTCTGGCC
>DASZCE010000150.1:0-1537 GCA_035943455.1 Gaiellaceae bacterium
GCCGTCGTCTCCGCGCTCGCCGGCGGAATCCTCCTGCTCGCGGCCTTCGTTGCCTGGGAGCTGCGGACTGTCGAGCCGATGCTGCCGATGCGCTTCTTCCGCAACCGCGCCTTCGCGGCTGGAAACGCAGCCGCGCTGCTCATGAACTTCGGCATGTTCGGCGCGATCTTCCTGCTCACGCAGTTCTTCCAGACCGCCCAGGGCTACTCGCCGCTCGAGGCCGGTCTGCGCGTACTGCCGTGGACGCTGATGCCGATGGTCGTCGCGCCGATCGCCGGAGCGCTCTCCGACCGCATCGGCAGCCGCACGCTGATGGCAACCGGGCTCGCGCTCCAGGCGCTCGGACTCGCCTGGAACGCCGCCGTCACCGAGGCAACCGTCGGCTACGGCGCGCTCATCGGCCCGTTCGTCATCTCCGGGATCGGCATGGGCATGTTCTTCGCCCCCCTCGCCAACACCGTCCTCGGCTCCGTCCGCCCCGAAGAGGAGGGCAAGGCCTCCGGCGCCAATAGCGCCGTCCGCGAAGTCGGCGGCGTGCTCGGCGTCGCCGTCCTCGCCTCCGTCTTCTCCCAGACCGGCAGCTACGCGACCGCCGAGACCTTCGTCGACGGACTCATGCCGGCGACATTCATCGGCGCAGCCGTCGTCGCCACGGGAGCGCTCGTTGCGCTCGCCATCCCGCGGCGCTGGCGCAACGCAAGTGCGGAAGCGACCGCCGACCGCTCGCACGGCCGGCCCGACGACCGCGGCGAGACAACCGTCGACCTGGCTGCCGCCTAGCAGCGACAGCCCCAGAGCCACCAACCCCCACAAGAAAGGAGAAAGAGGCATGGCATCCCGCATCCACAGCAAGAACCTGGCCGCGCGGCTCGGAGGCTGGAGCGCCAGCCACCGCAAGACGGCGATCTTCGGCTGGCTCGCGTTCGTGCTCGCCGCGGTTGTCCTCGGTGGCCTGCTCGGCACCGACAAGCTCGAACCTGGAAGGTCGACCGTCGGCGAGTCGGGACAAGCCGACACCGTCCTCGCCGAGCGGTTCGAGAAGCCACTCACCGAGCGGGTGCTCGTCGAGCACGCGACTCTCCGGGCGGACGACAAAACGTTCGAGGCCGTCCTGAGCGCCGTCGACGAGAAGCTCGCCCGGTTCGACAGCATCGCTGCCGTCCGGGCACCGGTCGTCTCCAACGACCGACAGTCGGCGCTTATCGAGCTCCAGCTCGCCACCACCGACAAGCAGCAAGCCCAAGAACAAGTGCAGCCGATCCTGGATGCCGTCGCCTCGCTCCAGCGAGCGCACCCGGCCTTCACCATCGGGCAGTTCGGTGACGCGAGCGCCGCCAAGCAACTCGAGGAAGCGTTCGCGAAGGACCTCGAGAAGGCCGGCGTCTTCTCCCTGCCCATCACGCTCGCCATCCTCGTCGTCGCGTTCGGGGCGCTCGTCGCTGCGGGCCTGCCACTTCTGCTTGCGCTCAGCGCCGTGCTCGCCACGATGGGGCTGCTCGCAATCCCGAGCAAGCTCGTCCCGCTCGACGGCAACATC
>DASZCE010000151.1:0-10701 GCA_035943455.1 Gaiellaceae bacterium
TCGCCGTCCACCTCACCACGGATGTATGCGAGCTGCTCGGCGAGCTTCGTCCCACGGCCGCGATGCTCGACCCTGGCCGCCTCGTAATCCTCGGTCCGGGCTCCGACGGCCAGCCCGAGCGTGAGCCGGCCGCCGGAGAGCACGTGAACGGACGCCGCCTGCTTCGCGAGAAGGCCCGTCGGCCGCAGCGGGCCGATCGCGATCATCGTCGCGAGCCTGATGCGCGACGTCACGCCGGCCGCTGCACTCAGTGCCGCGAACGGCTCGAAGCTGTCGTAGGCAACCCGGTCCAGGACGCCGAGCGAGGAGAACGGACCAGCTTCGGCACGCCGAGCCCACTCCAGCACCAGCTCGCCGGTCGCCCCGGGCGTGGTCGTGGGAAGCCCGACCCCGACGTTCACTAGCTCAAAGCTTCACACTTCCCGGCGCGATGAGCACCCTCGAGGCGTCACCGTTCGACCGGCACTACGGCCTCGAGATCGAGGAGGTCACGGACGAGGTCGTCCGCGCGCGCGTGCCCGTGCGCGAGCACCTGCTCCAGCCGGTGGGACTGGTCCACGGCGGCGTCCATGCGTCGATTGCCGAGGCCCTCGCCTCTCTCGGCACGAACGTGGGCGTCGTCCCCGAGGGGAAAATCGGACTCGGCCAGTCGAACCACTCGAGCTTCCTCCGCCCGATGTCGGAGGGCACGATCCACGGCCTCGCCCGCCGCCGACACCGCGGCCGTACGACCTGGATCTGGGACGTCGAGCTCACGGACGACGACGGCCGCCTCTGCGCACTAAGCCGCGTCACGATCGCGGTGCGCGAACACTAGATCAGCTCTGCCCGTGCGACGGACGCGGCGAGGCGCCGATCAGCCGTCACGAGCACCGGCTTCTCTGCGTCGGCCAGTACCGCGTAGCAGGCGTCGCACACACTGAGCCCGCGCGAGATCGCAACGCCGATCGGCTCCTCGATGATGACAGCGCCCCATATGTCTTACGCTGGCGATTTGCTATCAGCAGCCTCCATATCCTCGACGAGCCGCCGGGCCAGCCGCCAGACCACCGCCTCGGCGAAACCACTTCTCCACCCGGCCTCATCCAGCTCGCGTAGTGCCTCCTCCGCAAACGGCCGCCCTTCTCCCTGCGCCCGCTCGACCGCCGCTCGGACGCCGTCGCCGCTCTCGAGCCAGACCCACTCCAACGTCCGCAAGACCAATGCCCGCGAAGGCTTGCGCCCTTGATGGATCTCCCACGCTAGATCGAAGAGACACAGCGCACAGACGGGAACGCCGTCGAGGTCGATCTCCTCGGCTAGCTCGCGTATGGACATCTCGGCATTCAGCCAGAGAAAAACGCACGCATGTGCGCCAGCTCTGTGGCACTTTGCGCGCGCCCGGCTCTAGCATCGCCCCCGTGGATCCGAAGGAACAGGCGGTCCGCGAGCTCTACGACGCGCGCGCCCGCCGTGACTGGGACGCCGTCCGTGCGCTCCTCGCCGACGAGATCGTCTGGCATGAGCCCGGCGAGGAGGACTACTCCGGTGACTACCACGGCCCGAACGAGGTCGTCGCGCTGCTGGAGAAGCTGGTCGCCGTCACCGAGGGCACGTTCCAGCTCGTCCCCGAGGCGTTCGTGAACTCCGAAGAGCATTCGGCGGCGCTCATCCGCTGGTGGGCCGAACGCGGCGAGAGACGATCGGAGGGAAACGAGATCGCGGTCTATCGGTTCCGCGACGGCAAGGTCGCGGAGGTGTGGTTCCACGTCGACGGGCACGACCCTGAGGCTGTTTCGGCTGTCTTTACGTTCGATTGACGGCGACGCGGCCTACCTCGTCTACGGATAGCTGCGCCGAGTTTCCCTGAGCCCGCTCCGCGGCGACCATCGCCTCACGGTCATCTCGCCGTCCTCGAGGTTCCAGCTGATGAAGGTGGCCGCCCCGATGTCCAAGACGAAGACGGTCGCGGCCTCACGAGGTCGCTGTCGCCACCAGCCGCCCTCGACGGCGGTTCGTAGCTCATCGTCCGCCTCGACCGCACGTCCGTGGAGCTTGAGCTCCCCTTCACCGCCGTCCGGGCTCGAGATTGCGCTGTGGAGGACACAACGCGGATCGCGCAACAGATCGCGCGTCTTCGCAGACCACGACATCGCACCGAAAACCAGCTCTCCCCGCGTCAGGAACGGTTCGACCGGGCTGATTCGGGGCGAGCCGTCCTTCCGCACTGTCCCCAGCAGCGCGACGCCCGCGAGCTCCAGGCGCTCTCTCCCGAGCCGCGCGATCTCCGGCGCCGCTTCCTCGAGCTCGCGCCAGTTCACCGCGAAAACGGTCAGCCGCCCGTCAGCTGCAGCAGCTCGTCCGTGTCCTCGGTCCGCTCGAAGACGCGCTTCGCCTTGCCGAGCTCCTGCCGCGGCACGCCGCCGGGATCGAGAACCACCGCGCGCACCCGCAGGTGGAGCCGCTCTTCCAGGACCCCTTCGAGGCGCCGCTGCACGTCGTCGCGCTGCGCGACCAGCTCCGGCGAGGCGAGCTCGGCGTGCACCTCGAGCTGCGGCATCGTCTCCCGCCTGTCGACGACGATCGCGTACTGCCCGGCGACGCCGGGATGCTCGAGCAGCGCCGCCTCGATTGCGCTCGGGAAGACGTTGACCCCGCGGATCACGAGCATGTCGTCGACGCGGCCGGAGAAGCGGGCGATCCGCTGGTGCGTCCGCCCGCATGGGCACTCACCGGGCAGCAGCTGTGTCACGTCTCCGGTCCGGTAGCGGATCACGGGCAGCGCCTCCTTCGTCAGCGTCGTCAGCACGAGCTCGCCGAGCCCGTCGGTCGGCTCCCCGGTCTCCGGATCGACGACCTCTGGCACGAAGTGGTCGTCGAAGACGTGGAGGCCGCCCTTGTTCTCCCGACACTCCATCGCGACACCCGGCCCGATCACCTCGGAGAGCCCATAGATGTCGCAGGCGTCGAACTCGCCCCACGCCTCCTCGATCTTCTGGCGCAGTGACTCCGACCACGGCTCCGCGCCGAGCACGCCGTACCGCAACGCGATCCGGTCGAGCGCCCCCTCCTCCGCCGCCCGCTCGGCGAGCAGGTAGCAGAACGACGGCGTGCAGCAGATTCCACGTGCTCCGAGATCGGCCAGCAGCTGCACTTGGAAGCCGGAGTTTCCGCCTGACGCCGGCACGACGGTCGCCCCCAGCCGCTCCCCGCCGTAGTGCAGCCCCAGCCCGCCCGTGAACAGCCCGTAGCCGTAGGCGACGTGGACGACGTCCTCCGGCGTCCCGCCGGCGCACGCGATCGAGCGCGCGTTCACCTCGGCGAAGAGCTCGACGTCGCGAGCGGTGTAGGCGACGATCGTCGGCTTGTGGCGCGTGCCGGACGAGGCGTGGATGCGCACCGTCTGCTCGAGCGGCACCGCCAGCATCCCGTAGGGGTAGTGATCGAGGAGCTCCTGCTTGATCGTGAACGGAAGCTCGGCGAGCTCGTCCTCGGCTGAGACGTCCGCGAGCTTCTCGCGCCAGTACCCCTCGACACCTCGCAACCGCTCGATCAGCTCGGAGAGGCGGCGCCGCTGCTCCTCGGCGCGCTGCTCGACCGGCATCGTCTCGAGCTCAGGCTGGAAGATCACCGCGCAGCGCCGATCGTAACGCCGTCCGGAGCGAGCTTCCCCGAGTTGACGAACCGCCGCAGCGGGGAGACGCGGAGACTCCCGTGGAGGATCGCGTTCCGCCAGGCTCGGTGCAGCGCCGTCGGCGGCGCCATAAACCGCATCGTCGCTCCGGTGACGCGCAGGTTCTCCTGCGCCACCGCGCGCCGCTCGCGTTCGTAGTCGCCGAGCGAGCCGGAGGCGAGCGCCGCGGCGAGCGCGGTCGCGTCGTCGACGCCCGAGTTCATCCCGCGGGCCCCGAACGGCGCCATCAGGTGCGCCGCGTCTCCCGCGAGGAAGACGCGCCCGACCCGGAACCGGCTCGCTAGCCGCTGGTGGAACCGGTAGGCGGTCAGCCAGACGAGCTCGTAGGGCGTCTCGCCGACGAGGGCGCGGACGCGCTTGTCGAGCGTTCCTAACGCACGCTCAGCCTCGACGTCTGTCTCCGGCGCGACCTGCCAGTCGATCCGCCACTCGCCGTCCGGCTGCGGGTGGATGAGGATCTGACGGGCCGGATTCGACGGCGGATCGAAGAAGAAACGGCGCTCGTCGCGCGGAAAGCCCGGCAGCTCGGCGCGGACGTCCGCGATCAGGAACCGGTCGTCGAAACTCTTGCCGGGAAACTCGAGCCCCAGCAGCTTGCGGACGGTCGAGTGGGCGCCGTCGGCGGCGATCGCGTACGCCGCCGAGATCTCCGCTCCGCCCTCGAGCGCAAGCGTCACCGACCTCGCGTCCTGGCGCAAACCGGTCACGGGCGAGCCCCACCGGATCTCGATCAGCTCGCTCCGCTCGGCCTGGCGCAGCAACGCTTGCTCGGTGTAGGTCTGCTGAAGATTCACGAACGCGGGCAGCTCCCCCTCCTCTGCCGGCGGAAACTCGATCGTGAAGAGCTCGGTCTCGCCCAAGTACGTGCGCGCGCGGGCGAGGACGACACCCTTCCGCACGATCTCCTCACAGCCGAGCCGCCGGAAGGTCGCGAGCGCGTGCCGCGCGAGCACGATCGCGCGCGACCCGATCGGCTCGAGCGCCGGCTTCGCCTCCAGGACGACCGTCGGCACCTCGCGATCGGCGAGCTCGAGCGCCGCCGTCAGGCCGATCGGGCCGGCGCCTACGACTGCAACTCGGTCCACACCGCGGCGTCCTTCTCAGCGGTCCAGACGTGGGGCTCGGCGATGCCGTTCGCCTCGTCCCACGCGCGGGCGACGTTGAAGGGCAGGCAGTGCTCGAAGATCCACCAGTCGCCGAAGCGCGGCTCGAGCGCCGCGCGGGTCGCGTCGAACGCGCCCCTCAGGGTCGGATGTCCGGCGCGGACGGTGTTCCACAGCGTCCGCAGGTACTCCCGCGTCTCGGCGATCGACTCGCGGCCCGCGGCGGGCCCGCGCCCCGGCACGATCGTCTCCGCGCCGAGCGCCTCGACACGGTCTAGCGTCGTCGTCGCCCACTCCTCGACGAAGGCGTCGCCCATGTACGGCGCCGCCCGCGCCTCGACGAGGTCGCCGGCGAAGAGCACGCGTTCCTCGGGCAGCCACACGACCGCGTCCCCCTGCGTGTGCCCGCGCCCGAGGTGCAGGAGCTCGACCCAGCGGCCGCCGAGGTCGAGCGTGAGCGTTTCGGCGAACGCCACGTTCGGATACGTCAGCCCGGGAATCGACTCGACCTCCCTGAACAGCCGTGGGAAGCGCCGCACCTCCGACTCGAAGTCCGCCTCCCCCCGCTCGGCGATCCAGCGTCGGGTGCCCTCGTGGGCTATCACCCGTTCGGCGTCGAAGGCGGACGCGCCGAGCACCCGGACGGCGTGGTAGTGCGTGAGCAGCAGGGATCGAACCGGCTTGTCCGTGAGCCGGCGGAGCTCGCCGAGCCATTCCCGAGCCGAGACCGGCGTCGCGCGAGCGTCGACGGCAAGCACCGCCTCCTCGCCGATCACGGCTCCGACGTTCGGATCCCCTTCGGCGGTGAAGGCGACGACCCCCTGCGCAAGCTCCTCCAGCGTCGAGCGCTTCTCCTCGAGATCGGCACTCGACGCGAACGGCTTCGCCATCGGTCTGGATGCTAGGCGCGCGGAGACGCCCTCGGGATGTGAGGCCGCCGTCCGGGGAACCCAGCTGGCGGCTAGGCCTGGCCACCTGCCGGGAAGACAGCGCAAGCGCCGTCCGCGATGGTGTCCGAATGATCACTTCACCCGTTCCGCGCGGCGCCGCACCGGTTGTCCCGTCCGCCCTGCTCTCTACCGTGTGCTTCAAGTCTGCGGTGTCAGTTACCGAAAAGAGAGAGATGGATGTTGGTCGCTCAGGCCTCCAGCGGAGTCGTCGATGGACATAGGCGTCCCTGAGACCGAGCACGAGATCGAGATCGCGCCGCTCGAGGAGCCGCTGCCCCAGCCGACCCCGGTCGAAGAGCCGGCCGAGGAACCGGTGCCGGCGTGAACGACGTCTCGACCGAACCGCTCGTCGGGTGGCGGCTCTGGCATGTCCGGCCGCACGGTGACGAGCACCGGCTGGAATCGTTCACCTGGCACCATGTGAGCTGGCCGCCGAGGCAGCGATTCGAGGCGAGCTGCGCCTTGCATCGCAGCGCCGCCCCGGTCGGCGACCACGAATGCGGCATCTACGCGTTCAGGACACGGGAGCTTGCCGAAGAGCTGCTGCGGCGCTACACCGGGATCCGCCAGCACTACGGACGCGAGTATCGGGAGCTGCCCCCGGTCAGAGAGGGACGCCCGATCGCGCTCGGCAGCGTCTCCCTCTGGGGGAGGATCCTCGCCCGCGAGCGGGGCTTTCGGGCGCAGTACGCCTATCCGTACGAGCTCTTTCTGATCGGCGGCGACGACCGGATCGCGCGCGAGCTTCGCGACCGGTACGCCGTCGACGTCTCGCGCATCTAGCGCTCAGGCGCGCCGAGCCGCGTATACAGAATTGACTTCACCGCGCCGGTGCGAGATGTTCCTCCTCGCACTCATACCCTGAAAGGGGGTGGCGATGGAGATCTTTATCTCTGAGCTGGTCGGGACCGCGATCCTGATTCTTTTCGGCGACGGGGTCGTGGCGGCCGTGCTCCTCGCCGGATCGAAGGCGGAGAACGCCGGCTGGATCGTGATTACGACCGGATGGGCTCTGGCCGTAGCAATGGCGGTGTACGCGGTCGGCCAGTTCAGCGGCGCGCACATCAATCCCGCCGTGACGATCAGCTTCGCGCTCACCGACAGCTTCAACGTCGCGTGGAGCGACGTCCCCAAGTACCTCCTGGGCGAATTCGCCGGGGCATTCCTCGGCGCGGTCCTCGTCTTCCTTGCCTACTCCCCGCACTGGCGTCCGACCGACGACCCAGGCCTGAAGCTGGCGGTCTTTTCGACGGCGCCGGCGATCCGCAACTACCGGCTGAATCTCGTCACCGAGATCATCGGCACCTTCATCCTGGTCTTCGGCGTGCTGGCGATCGTCGACCACTTCAGCCCGGCCGTGATCGCCGATGAGCAGCTGCAGGCGGCCCTCAGTACGGCGTTTCCGCCGCTTCTGATCGGCCTCCTCGTCTGGGTCATCGGCCTGTCACTCGGCGGGCCGACGGGCTACGCGATCAATCCGGCCCGCGACTTGGGGCCGCGGATCGCACACGCCGTGCTGCCGATTCCGGGCAAGCGAGATCCGGACTGGGGGTACTCCTGGGTCCCGGTCGTGGGTCCCATCATCGGCGGGTCGCTAGGCGCGATCGTGTTCCACCTGCTGTTCGCGCCGGGAGTCGGCGTACTGGAAGTGTGAGGTGACTCAATGAAGAAGCTCATCAACCGGCCCGAAGACGTCGTCACCGAGGCGATCCAGGGCATGGCGGCTGCCCACCCGGACCTGCTGAAGGTGAACTTCGGGCCGAACTACGTCTATCGAGCGGATGCTCCCGTACAGGGAAAGGTGGCGCTCGTTTCCGGCGGCGGCTCGGGGCACGAGCCGATGCACGGCGGCTTCGTGGGCATGGGCATGCTCGACGCGGCCTGCCCGGGCGAGGTCTTCACCTCCCCGACGCCGGATCAGATGATCGAGGCGACGAAGGCAGTCGACGGCGGTGCCGGCGTGCTGCACATCGTCAAGAACTACACCGGCGACGTCATGAACTTCGACATGGCGGCGGAGCTCGCCCGCGGTGAGGGAATCGACGTCGAGGCGGTGGTGATCGACGACGACGTCGCCGTCCAGGACAGTCTCTACACGGCCGGCCGGCGGGGCGTCGGCACCACCGTCCTCGCCGAGAAGATCTGCGGCGCGGCCGCCGAGGAGAAGCAGTCGCTCCAGCAAGTCGCAGACCTCTGTCGCAAGGTGAACGAGAACGGCCGCAGCATGGGCATGGCGCTCACTTCGTGCATCGTCCCGACCGCCGGCACGCCGACGTTCGAGCTGGGCGCCGACGAGATGGAGATCGGCATCGGCATCCACGGCGAGCCGGGACGCGAGCGACGGAAGCTGGCGCCCGCGAGCGAAATCGTGGAGAGCCTGGCCACGCCGGTGATCGAGGACATCCCCTTCGAGGAGGGCGACGAGGTGCTCGCTTTCGTCAACAGCATGGGCGGAACGCCGACGATCGAGCTCTACGTCGTCTTCAACGAGCTCCACAAGCTCCTGGAGGACCGAGGCATCAAGATCACGCGGAATCTGATCGGGCCGTACATCACGTCATTGGAGATGGCGGGCTGCTCGATTACGCTGCTCAAGCTCGACGACGACCTCACGCGGCTCTGGGACGCTCCCGTCCACACTCCGGGCTTGCGGTGGGCCGCCTAGATTCTGTCGGCGTGAGCGTCTCGTACGCCCAGGTGCTCGGCTGGGTCAAGGCCTTCGCCTCGACCGTCGCCGAGAACAGGGAGTACCTGACGCGGCTCGACTCGGCAATCGGCGACGCCGACCACGGGACGAACATCGACCGCGGCATGAAGGCGGCGGTCGCGAAGCTCGACGGGTTGGAAGGGGACGACATCGGCGCCCTGCTCAAGACCGTCGGCATGACGCTCGTCTCGACGGTCGGCGGCGCCGGAGGCCCCCTCTACGGCACGTTGTTCCTGCAGATGGGGGTGGCGACCGCCGGCAAGAGCGAGCTCGCGCCGGACGACTGGGCCGCCGCCCTCGCGGCGGCAGTCAACGGCGTGCAGATGCGAGGGAAGGCCGAGCCGGGCGACAAGACGATGATCGACGCCTTGATTCCGGCGAGAGATGCCTTGTCGTCGGCTCTGGCCGAAGGCGCTTCCTTCGACGATGCGCTCGTGAGATCGGCCCAGGCCGCCGAGGAGGGCATGCAGGCGACGATCCCGCTCGTGGCCAAGAAGGGACGTGCGAGCTACCTCGGCGAGCGAAGTGCCGGCCACCAGGACCCCGGGGCGACCTCTTCCCACCTGCTGATCAAGACCGCCGCCGAAGCCTGGTCCGGCGACGACTAGCGAGATGACGATCCGATAGGAGGTGCCGGATGGCGCAATACGCAGCAGCGATCGACCAGGGAACGACCAGCACGCGCTTCATGGTCTTCGACCACGGCGGGCAGGTCGTCTCGGTCGACCAGAAGGAGCATGAGCAGATCTACCCGAAACCGGGTTGGGTCGAGCACGACGCGCTGGAGATCTGGGCGCGCACCCAGGAGATGATTCGCGCGGGCCTCGACAAGGTCAAGGCGAGCGACATCGCGGCCGTCGGCGTGACGAACCAGCGCGAGACGACGGTCGTCTGGGAGCGGTCGACCGGCCGCCCGGTCTTCAACGCGATCGTTTGGCAGGACACCCGGACCGACCAGATCTGCAACGAGTTGGCCCGCGACGGCGGCCAGGACCGGTTCCGACCCAAGACCGGGCTCCCGATCGCCACGTATTTCTCCGGCCCGAAGATCAAGTGGATCCTCGACAACGTCGACGGCGTCCGCTCACAGGCCGAAAACGGCGACGTGCTGTTCGGAAACATCGACACATGGGTGATCTGGCAGCTCACCGGCGGGCCGGACGGCGGCGTCCACGTGACGGACGTGAGCAACGCCAGCCGAACGATGATGATGAATCTCGAGACGCTGGACTGGGACGACGAGATCCTCGGCATCCTCGGCGTCCCACGGGCGATGCTGCCGGAGATCCGGGCCTCGAGCGAGGTCTACGGCGAGTCAAAGGGGGAGCTGGCCGGGATCCCGGTGGCTGGCGACCTCGGCGACCAGCAGGCCGCCCTCTTCGGCCAGACCTGCTTCGCTGTCGGCGAAGCCAAGAACACCTACGGGACGGGGAACTTCCTGCTGCTCAATACCGGCAACGAGGCCGTCCAGTCGAAGAGCGGCCTGCTGACGACACTCGGGTACAAGATCGGCGATCAACCTGCCGTCTACTGCCTGGAAGGCGCGATCGCGATCACCGGGGCGCTCGTCCAGTGGCTGCGAGACAACCTCGGCCTGATCAAGAGCTCGCCGGAGGTGGAAGACCTCGCGAAGACCGTCGAGGACAACGGCGGGATCTACTTCGTCCCGGCCTTCTCCGGCCTCTTCGCCCCGTACTGGCGGGGCGAGGCCCGCGGCGTCATCGCCGGGCTCACGCGATACATCACGAAGGGCCATGTCGCCAGGGCGGCGCTCGAGGCGACGGCGTGGCAGAGCAAGGAAGTGGTCGACGCGATGAACGCCGACTCCGGCGTCGAGCTCACGTCGCTCAAGGTCGACGGGGGCATGGTCTACAACGAGCTGCTGATGCAGTTCCAGGCCGATGTTCTCGACGTCCCGGTGATCCGGCCGACCGTCGCGGAGACGACGTCGCTCGGAGCGGCC
This sequence comes from Gaiellaceae bacterium, assembly GCA_035943455.1. Taxonomy (GTDB): domain Bacteria; phylum Actinomycetota; class Thermoleophilia; order Gaiellales; family Gaiellaceae; genus JACDAN01. The sequence continues at coordinate 10,397 of DASZCE010000151.1, forward strand.
TACGCCGCCGGCCTCGCGACCGGCTTCTGGTCGGAGGTCGAGGACCTACGCGCCAACTGGGGCAAGGACAAGGAGTGGCAGCCGAAGATGGATGCGGCCGAGCGGGACAAGGAGTACCGCTTCTGGAAGAAGGCCGTCACCCGAACCTTCGACTGGGTGGAGTAAGACGTCTACCGCAAGGGGCCCGGCGGCGCATGCTGCCGGGCCCCTCGTCGCGAGCCCTAGTCCTCCTCTAGGCCTTCCGCGAAGTCGCCCTTCGGCTCGCGCTCACGATGGTGCTCGGTCTCCTCGACCCCCTCCGCGAA
>DASZCE010000152.1:0-3734 GCA_035943455.1 Gaiellaceae bacterium
TGCTAGCACAGCTTCGCGTTCAGTGACGTGCTCAACGGCGGCGGCGCGGGCTTCGAATCCCACGGCCCTCAGCCACGGTCCTGCGTGAATCCGTGATTCTTAGGTCGCGTCCGGTTCGAACGTCGGCGAGGAGATGCAGTCCGGGCTCGTAGAGTACGGCCTTCCGTATTTCAACGCGGACTCGGGGGGGCGGCGCTGTGATCGTCTATGGCATGAACGTCTCGGCCGACGGCTACGTCGTCGACGCCGAAGGCAGCATCGACTTCACGGAGCCTTCTGAAGACGTGTTCTCCTACTGGATCGGCGTGCAGCGGGCAGCCGTGCTCGACGTCTATGGCCGCGCGCTGTACGAGACGATGCGCTACTGGGAGGCTCCGAGCGCGGAGGCGTCGGACGCAGACCGTGCGTTCGCCGACGCCTGGCAGAAGACGCCGAAGATCGTGGTCTCGACCACGCTGGAGTCCGTCGAGCCGTACGCGCGGCTGGTCCGCGACCCGGCGGACGTCGCTGACGCGGAAGGCCCCGTGCACATCGGCGGCGCGACGCTGGCGGCCGCGATGATCGACCGCGTCGACGAGTTCTGGCCCATCGTCTATCCGGTCACGGTCGGCGGCGGCGTACCGTTCTTCCCCGCGGGCGCGCGGCTCAACTTGAAGCTCGTGGAGACCAAGCGCTTCGACTCAGGGCCGGTCCTGCTGCGCTATCAGCGCGCGTAGGTTGGCCGCCGCGTAGCCGACGTCGTCCGCGAGCTCCTCGTCGCCTGAGCGGAAGGGGCCGGCGGATTCGTGCGCTCCGCACCTGTGTTGCCTTCATGGACGACAACGGATGGAGCATTTATGGAGCAGAGCGGTCGCAATCAGTGGCAATCAGTCGCAAATGAAGGGGGCCAAAAACGGCTCAATCGGGGTTGAAACCGTTGCCGTGGGTTGCGACCAGTTGCCGTGACCCCAAAATGGTAAGGGTGCACCCCCAAAGAAAGGGAGGGGGTCGCTTCCCTTGCTCCGCAAGAAGCGCCAAGTCCCGCGAACCCGAAGGCCCACAGGACTTGACGATCGGACTCTAACACTTCGCTGCGGCGCGCGTTTCGACGCTGTGACCCGGCCTTCGCGCACCCCGCCTAGACGTCGGTGAGGCTCCGTGCTGGCTCCGCCGCTGGTGGGGCGTCTGGCGAGCCCCGCGGCGTGTGCGAGAGGAGTGCTTCCGCCGCGAGCGCAGCGGTGACCAGCGTTGCGATCGCCCCGACCTGAGCCGCGGCCCCGACCTCGGTGCCGAGCGGGATAGTCGCCAGGGCCGCCGCGGCTGCGGCGAGCCGGGTGTGGTTCCGCCCGATACCGAACGTCCGTCGAAAGCCGACGTCGCAGACGATGAAGAGGGCGGCACCGGCCGCAAGCCCGACCGCGATCCATCCCCCGAGCGGGTCGTAGGGGTCGCCGATCGCCTTCTTGAGGCCGGCGGCCACGGCGACGATGCCGAGCAGGATCCCGTAGTGCCAGTAGCCGAAGCCACTCAACGCGAGCTGCGGACGTCGCGCTGACGGCGTTGCGTGAAACGCACGCTCGACGGCTTCCTCGTCACCGAAGTACGCCCACCACATCGCCGCGCTGAGGCCGAGGGCGAGCAAGGCGACGAGGGCGAGCCCGAGATCGAGAGGGAGCCCGGCCGCGCCCGCACCGATGACGACGATCGATTCGCCCAGGGCGACGATGACGACGAGACCGTGACGCTCGACGAAATGCGAGACGGAAACGACGAAGCCCTCGACCGTCGTAATCCGCGGCGTGACCCAGAGTAGAACTCCGGCGAGCGCCCACAGCATCCACTGCGCATCCCCGCCTACGGCCCCGCCGGCGAGGACGAGCCCGACGGCAAGGAGGTTGAACGGCGCGATTCGCAGGATCGCGCGCACCTCGGAGACCGTCGCGCCGCGGACGAACATGCCGGCGTGCAGCAGGACGACGATGAGGTAGCCGAGGCCGAACGCGAGTCCGTCGCCGTCATACGCGTCCGGGATGGCGAGCGCGATCACGAGGAAGCCGCCCATGCCTCCGACCAGCAGCAGCCGGAAGCGCAGCCGGTCGGTCGCGATCGCGTTCGTCAGCCACGCATACCCGTCGTACATCCACCAGATCAAGAGCAGCATTACGACGACCTGCACGAATGCTGCGAGGCCCTCGCCGTCGACGAGCACGCCGGTCAGCTGCGTGATCGTGAAGACGAAGACGAGGTCGAAGAAGAGCTCGAGGGTCGAGACGCGAACGCTGCGCTCACCGACGGCGCGGGGCGCGGCAGCGCGAGGAGCCACGCTCGATCTACTGCCCGATGATCCGCGCCGCGGCCTCGACTGCGGCGCGCCTGAACTGTGCGAGCCGCTTTGGAGACCAGGGCTGCTTCGTGTCGTGCGTCCTGATTGCCTCCGAGGCCGTGAACCAGGCGCCGGTGAGTCCGATGAGCAGAGCGAGGAGATCGGCCGGCGCGAAGCTCGCATCGACGCGTCCGTCGCGCTGCGCTTCCGCGAGCGCCTTCAGCTTCGCGCCGTAGGACTCGGCCTCGAAGGCCGCGACGACGGTCGGCCGTTCGAGCCCGGCCCAGAGGACGAGGCGCACCACCTCGGGGTGTTCGACGACGTAATCGAACAGCCGACCGACGTAGCCGGGAAGGTCGTCCGGATCGAAGGGCACCTCCTGCACGAGCGGCTCGCAGTTTCTGTCCAGGACGGCGTCGAAGAGCTGCTCCTTGCTCCCGAAGTACGCGTAGATCAGCTGCTTGTTCGCCTTAGCTCCGGCGGCGATGCGGTCGACTCGCGCCCCAGCGATCCCGTGCGCCGCAAACTCCCCAGTCGCCGCCTCGAGGAGACGCTCCTTGGTCGCTCCCGAGTCCCTCGCTGTAGTTACTGCCATGCGCTAAGCATACAACTAGTTAGTTGACACCGCTGCATCCAACTGCGATGATCTAACCATCCGGTTGGTTAGACGAGAAAGGATTTCGCCATGGGCAGAATGTCGGATCTCCGCTTCCTCTTTCGCGTAGTGGTCGGCCTCGAGCTGATCTATGCGCTCGTCGCCGTGCTGACGCCGCCCGGTCAGGTCGAGAACGTGACCGGCTGGGTTCTGACGGCGGACGGGCAGTGGCTGACCAAGCTGCTCGGGCTCGCCCTCTTCTCGCAGGCCTGGGTGGCGTGGGTGCTGCGGAACGAGCCGCACCTGGGTGTCGCCAAGGGGCTCGCCTTCTACCAGCTCGCGAGCGCGACCGCCGACTGGGTCATGTGGCTCTGGCTCGCCGACGACGGGATCTTCTCCAACGGCGGCGCCATCGTCGTCGCCGCGATCACGACCCACTACGCCCTCGGCTTGCTGCTCGTGCGGGCGATCCGGCGGGCCTCGATGGCTGCCACGCAAACGCCCGCACCGGCCGCGGGCCTCGCCTGAGATGCGAGAGCTCCGCAGCGAGATCGAGATCGACGCGCCGCCGGAACGGGTCTGGCAGGTGCTGATCGACTTCGGCGCCTATTCGCAGTGGAACCCGTTCATCCGCTCGATCGAGGGTGAGCCGAGGGTCGGCTCGCGGCTGAAGGTCCGGATCGAACCACCCGGCGCACGCGGGATGACCTTCAGACCGACGGTTCGTGTTGCCGAGCCGGCGCGCGAGCTGCGCTGGCTCGGCCGCCTGTTCGTGCCGGGGCTCGTCGACGGCGAGCACCGGCTCGCGCTCGAGCCGCTCGAGGGCGGGCGCTCCAG
>DASZCE010000153.1:0-6905 GCA_035943455.1 Gaiellaceae bacterium
GTCTTCCCTCCGCCAGATAGCCGCGGCGTCCGGCCCCTAGGATTCGGCCATGCCGAACTGGGCGCCGGACGTCGTCGGCCTGTTCACCGAGCTGGCCGCGATCCCAAGTCCGCCGGGGTCCGAGCGCGAGGTGGCCGATCGGGTTCGCGCGTACCTCGAAGATCTCGGGCTTGACGTTGTCGAGGACGATGCCGGCGCACGCATCGGCGCCAATGCGGGCAATTTGCTGTGCCGGCTCGAGCCTACGAGCCAGAACGGCGGCGGCCTTCCGATCTTCCTCTGCGCCCACCTCGACACCGTGCAGCCCACCGGCCCGCTCGAGCCCGTGGTCGAGGACGGCGTCGTCCGCAACGCGGGCGGGACGATTCTCGGCGCCGACAACAAGGCGGCGGTCGCGGCGATGTTGGAAGCGGTGCGGCTGATCCTGTCCGAGAACCGGCGGCATGCCGGGATCGAGCTGCTGTTCACGCCGATGGAGGAGGTCGGGCTGCGGGGCGCGAAGGCGTTCGACACGGACGGGCTCCGAGGTCGAGTCGGGTTCGTCTATGACCACGCTGCGCCGATCGGCGAGGTGATGCTCGGTGCGCCGCACGCGCGTGAGGTCGAGGTGACCGTTCGGGGCCGTGCCGCCCATGCCGGAATCGCGCCAGAGGAAGGCCGCTCGGCGATCGTCGCGGCTGCGCGTGCGATTGCAGACTTCCGCCTCGGCCGGCTCGATGACGAAACCACCGCGAACGTCGGGCTGATCCAGGGCGGCATCGCCAGGAACATCGTCCCCGACCGCTGCAGTTTTTCGATCGACGTCCGCTCGCACGACGAGGCCAAGCTCGCGGACCTCGTCAAGGAGACGCTCGAGACGATCACCTTCGCCACTGCGCTCGAGCAGTGTGAAGCCGAGACCACGGTCGTCGAGAGCTACGCCGGATACCGCTTCAGCCGCGGCGACCTTCCGGTCACGCTGGCGTGCACCGCCCTCGCGCGCGAGGGATTCCAGCCGCACCTCGGCCTCGGCGGCGGCGGGGCTGATGCCAACGTCTTCAACGAGCGCGGGCGGCCGTGCGTCAACCTCGCCAACGGGATGACGGCGATCCACACCTCGGACGAGCACATCGCAGTCGCAGACCTCGAGCGGATGGTCAACGTGACGCTTGCGCTCGTCGACGTGGCTCTGGATGCCCCTTAGCCTCCGGCGCGGGACGGTCTCCGCGGTCCGCGAGCAGAACGAGGAGCTGATCCGGCTTGTCGTCGACGGCGAACCGTGCCTCGCGTACCCCCGCCTTACCGGTCCGGTCGCGATCGGCGACGAGGTGATCGTCAATACGCAGGCGCGGGACCTCGGCCTCGGCTCCGGCGGCTTCGACGTTCTGTACGCGAACCTCACCCGCGGGATCGGGCTCGTCGCCGAGCCCGGCGCCCACGTGATGACCCTTCTGTACACGCCGCTCCAGGCCGTGACACCCTACGTCGAGGAGGACGGCGACCTGGCCGCGGGCCTCGACGGGACGCCGGTTGTCTGCTGCTCGCTCCACAGTCAGGTCGCGCCGGTCTGTGCTGGGCTGCGCCGTCGCCACCGGTTGCGGGTCGCGTACGTGCAGGTCGGTGGAGGAGCTCTGCCCGTCTCCCTCTCGGATGCGCTCCGGACACTCAGGGGCGGTGGCTACCTCGAGGTCGCCGTCGCGGTCGCACCCTGCCTTGACGGCGACGTGCAGGCGGTCACGGCCGCCTCGGCGCTCGCATGGTGCTCGGCCCAGTCGTTCGACGCGGTCGTCTGCTCGATCGGCCCGGGAATCGTCGGAACCGCGACCGCCCTGGGCCACGGCGGCCTGGTCGCGGTCGACGTTGCGAACACCGCTGCTGCGCTCGGCGGCTCTCCCATCCTGGCCGTCCGTTACTCGGAGGCCGATGCGCGCGAACGACACCAGGGCGTCTCCCACCATACGCGCGCCATCCTCGAGCTCAGCGCCACCGAGCCGGCGGTGGCGTGGCCACACGGACTCGAGGCGCCCGAGTGGCTGAGCAACCGCGAGGAGGTCGACGTCGAGGGCTGGCACGAGGAATGCGGCCGCCTGCCGCTCTCGCACATGGGACGGAGCCTCGAAGAGGACCCAGGGTTCTTCATGTGCGGGTTCGCGGCCGGCGAGCTCGCCCGCTTACGCGTCGCTGCCTGATGGAGGAGCGGCGCCTAGGTCCGGTCGTCGGCCTCGGCACCTGGAACACGTTCGGCGGAGACGAGGAGCTCGCCGGGGACGTCGTCGGCACCGCCCTTGCCGCCGGCAACCGGCTGATCGACACCTCGCCGATGTACGGAAACGCCGAGCGATCGCTCGCAGCCGCGCTCCGCGGCCGACGAGAGGACGTGACGGTCGCGACCAAGATCTGGGCGCCGACGCCAGAGCAGGGGCGCGAGCAATTCGGCCGGCAGCTCGGGTGGTTCGGCCGAGTCGACATCGAGCAGATCCACAACCTGGTCGCCTGGCCCGAACACCTCGGTTGGCTCGACGAAGAGCGCGACGCGGGCCGCGTTGGCCGCGTCGGCGTGACGCACTACAGCCCGTTCGCGTTCGACGAGGTCGCCGCCGCGCTGAAGAGCGGACGGTTCGAGGTCGTGCAGCTGCCGCTGAATCCGTACGAGCGCGTCGCGGAGCGCCGGCTGCTCCCACTTGTCGCCGAGCTCGGGCTACCGGTCATCGTCATGCGCCCATTCGGCGAGGACGAGCTGCTCGCGAGACCGCCGACCCCCGGCGAGCTGGAGCCGCTGGCGGAGTACGGCGTCGAAAGCTGGCCCCAGGCGTTGCTCAAGTGGGTGCTCTCGGATCCACGCGTCGACGTGGCGATCCCAGGGACGCGAAATCCGCTCCACGCCGCCGAGAACGCTCAAGCCGGCTCGCCACCGTGGTTCGGGCCGGACGAGCGCCGATACGTCGAACGCCTGGCCGGGGTCTAGGGCGCAACGGCGATAATCGGCCGCGCATGAACGTCGGTGTCGCCAAGGAAATCAAACCGGACGAGTACCGTGTGGCGTTGACGCCTGCAGGCGCCCTCGAGCTGACGCGCCGCGGCCACAGCGTGCTCGTCGAGCGGGGAGCGGGTGAAGGGAGCGCCTTTGCAGACGGGGAGTACGAACGCGTCGGTGCTCGCATCGGGTCGGTGGACGAGGTGTGGAGCGAGTCCGAGCTCGTGCTCAAGGTCAAAGAGCCGCTGGCGGAGGAGTATGGCCGCCTCCGCGAAGGCACCGTGCTCTTCACGTACCTCCACCTTGCGGCCAGCGAGGAGCTGACCCGCGCGCTGATGGACAGCGGCGCGGCCTGCGTCGCCTACGAGACCGTCGAGACCGACGACCGAGCACTCCCGCTCCTCGCTCCGATGAGCGAGATCGCGGGCAGGCTGGCGGCGCAGGCCGGCGCTACCTTCCTGGAGAAGCCGCTCGGCGGACGAGGCCTGCTGCTCGGCGGCGTTCCCGGCGTCTCGCCCGGCGAGGTCGTGGTCATCGGCGGCGGGATGGTGGGCTACAACGCCGCCGTTATCGCGCTCGGCCTCGGCGCCAAGGTGACGATCCTCGAGCGTTCGATCGATCGCATGCGGCATCTCGACGAGGTGCTCGGGGCCCGCGTCACGCTGCTGATGTCCTCGAGCCTGCAGATCCAGGAGTCGGTTGCCGGGGCCGACGTCGTCGTCGGTGCCGTGTTGATTCCCGGCGCGCTCGCTCCCAAGCTGATCAGCCGCGAGATGGTGGCCGGCATGAAGCCGGGTTCCGTGATCGTCGACGTCGCGATCGATCAGGGCGGCTGCGTCGAGACGTCGCGACCCACGACCCACTCCGAGCCGGTCTTCATCGTCGACGGCGTCATCCACTACTGCGTCGCCAACATGCCCGGCGCGGTGCCCATCACGTCGACGAAGGCACTGACGAACGCCACGCTGCCGTACGTCGAGGAAATCGCCGACCACGGACTGCGGGAGGCGATCGCTCGCGACGGGGCGCTCGCGCGCGGTGTCAACGTGATCGAGGGAAAGATCACCTACGAAGCGGTCGCCGAGGCGCACAGCCTCGACTACACGCCCCTCGACGACGTGTTGCGGTTGTCGCCCGTCTAGCTCTCTGCCGGCGCCGAGGGCTTCTTCCTAGGCTCCGAAGGAGTGATCTTGACGACCAGCCACGTGACTCCCGCCGCGAGCGCGATCGTCGCGGCGATAAAGGCGACCATGCCGATCAGTCCAAGGACGGTCCCCAAGGCCGTCCTAGAATAGCCGCGCATGGTGCGCATCTCGGCAACTTTCCGTGACATCTCCCGCGCAAGAACACGGTGCCAGCTGTCCTCGGTCGGAGCCCGCGGCTCCGAGATTCACGACGCTCCCTGCGTCCCAGCCTTCCCTGGTTCTCCCGACGCAGACAGCCGCCGAGGTCAATAGGAGGCCCAGGTGCCACGCGCCTGCGTGATCGTGCTCGATGCCGTGGGGGCGGGAGCGCTACCGGACGCGGCGGATTTCGGCGACGAGGGCTCCGACACGCTCGGGAACGTCGCCAAGGCCGTGGGCGGGCTCGACCTCCCAAACCTGGAGGCCTTCGGCCTCGGCAACGTCGAGGAGCTCGAGGGCTGCCCGCCGCAGCCGGGAGCTCCCGCGATCGCCGGCCGCCTGTTCGAACGTTCGAAGGGGAAGGACACGACGACCGGACATTGGGAGCTGATGGGGCTCGTCACCGCCCAGCCGTTTCCGACCTACCCCCACGGCTTTCCGTTCGAGGTGCTCGATCCGTTCATGCACCGGACGGGCCGCGGCGTCCTCGGGAACAAAGCGGCATCGGGGACCGAGATCATCGAGGAGCTCGGCGAAGAGCATCAGCGGACCGGGAAGTGGATCGTCTACACCTCCGCCGATTCCGTCTTCCAGGTCGCAGCACACGTGGACACCATCTCGCTCGACGAGCTGTACCGCGGCTGCGAGATCGCCAGGGAGATCCTGACCGGCAAGCACGGCGTCGGCCGCGTGATCGCTCGGCCGTTCGAGGGTGAGCCCGGGCACTACGTGCGGACGCCGGACCGTCACGACTGGTCCGTGAAACCGCGCCAGCCCAACTACTTGACGCTTGTGCGCGAGGCGGGGCACAAGGTGCACGGCGTCGGGAAGATCCGGGACATCTTCGCCGGCGTGGACATCGACGAGTCGCACTCCACCCGGTCGAATCTGGAGGGCATCACGCAGACCGAGCGGCTGCTGCGCGAGCTCGACGACGGCCTGATTTTCGTGAATCTCGTCGAGACGGACATGCTCTGGGGCCACCGAAACGACCCGGTCAACTTCCACCGGTGCCTCCAGGACTTCGACCGACGGCTCCCGGACCTGCTCGGTCAATTGCGCGACGGGGATCTCCTGATCCTGACGTCGGACCACGGCTGTGACCCGACGACACCCTCGACCGATCACTCGCGCGAGCACGCGCTGCTCCTCGCGTACGTGGAGGGCCGATACGCGGGCGGACACGTGCACGCCGGCGAGTTCGCGGATGTCGGCTCGACCGTCAACGCATGGCTCGGCGGAAAGGCTCCACGGCGCGGTCTTCCGGGACAGCCGATCGTCGCGCCTTGATCCGGCCAGCGGAGCTGATCCAGCGGAAGCGCGACGGAGACGAGCTCAGCGACGAGGAACTTTCCGAGCTTGTTCTCGGGTTCACGAGAGACGAGATCCCGGACTACCAGCTGGCGGCGTTCCTGATGGCCGTGTACTTCCGTGGCCTGTCGCCACGCGAGACCTACGCGCTGACGGACGCCATGGTGGCAAGCGGCGAGACGATCGATCTGCAGGGCGAGATCGGCCGCGCGGTCGCGGACAAGCACTCGACCGGCGGCGTCGGCGACAAGGCGTCGCTCGTCGTCGGCCCGCTCGTTGCGGCCTGCGGGGTCCCGTTCGGGAAGATGAGCGGCCGCGGGCTGGGACACACCGGCGGGACCCTCGACAAGCTCGAGGCGATCCCCGGCTTCCGAGTCGAGCTCTCTCGCGACGAGTTCGTGCGTCAGGTACGCGAGATCGGCCTCGCCGTGATCGGACAGACCGCCGAGCTCGTCCCGGCCGACAAGCGGCTCTATGCCCTTCGCGACGTCACCGCGACGGTGGAGAACGTGTCGCTGATCGCGGCCAGCATCATGTCCAAGAAGATCGCTGCCGGCGCGAACGCGATCGTGCTCGACGTCAAGGTCGGTGACGGCGCCTTCATGAAGTCGCTCGGGGATGCACGGGCGCTCGCCGAGGCGATGCTCGAACTGGGACGCCGCGCCGACCGGAGAGTCGTCTGCGAGCTCACGGACATGGACCAGCCGCTCGGGCGTGCGGTTGGCAATGCCCTCGAGATCCGCGAGGCGCTCGCGACCCTGCGCGGCGACGGGCCGAGCGACCTCACCGAGCTCGCGGTCGCCTCCGCCGCGCACCTCGTCGCCCTCTGCGACGGAGCGCCGGAGGACGCCGCGCGGTCCCGCACCGAGGACGCGCTTCGCGACGGCTCCGCACTTCGAGTCTACGAGCGCTGGGTCCGCGCACAGGGCGGTGACCCCGACGAGGATGCGCTTCCACGTGCACGGCTGATTCGCACCGTCGCCGCGGACCGCGAGGGGTACGTCGGTCGCCTCGGCGCACTCGCCGTCGGCGTTGCCGCGATGCGGCTCGGTGCGGGCAGGGTCACGAAGGACGATCGGATCGATCACGCGGTCGGGATCGTCTGCCTCAAGAAGCGAGGCGACGGTGTGCAGCCGGGCGAGGTCGTCGCCGAGGTCCACGCGGAGGACGAGGCCGCGGCAGAAGTGGCTGCCGCCGACGTGGTCGCGGCGTACGACATCGTCGACGAGGAGCCGGCGACGAGCGGCGTGATCCTCGACACGCTCGCGTAGAGCCGCGGCTCCGGGCTACGCTTGCGC
>DASZCE010000154.1:0-4681 GCA_035943455.1 Gaiellaceae bacterium
CGGTCATCTTCGCCGATGTCTCGCGCGCGTTGCTCGACGACTGCCGGGCGATTGCGAAGGCGTCGGGCTTGCTCGGTCGCTGCAGGTTCGTGGAGGCAGCGGCGGAGGAGCTCTCGCCGATCGAAGACGGATCCGTCGACGTCGTCACGACGCGTTCGGTGCTGATCTACGTCAAGGACAAGGCTCGCGCGTTCGCTGAGTTCCACCGGGTGCTGCGCGGCCGCGGCCGGATCTCGCTGTTCGAGCCGATCAACCGGTTCGGCGCGGAGGAGCGCTCCTGCACCTGGGGCTACGACCTCGACGCGGACGCGGCACCCCTCATGGAGAAGCTGAGCGCCCACGAGGCGACGTTCCAGCCGGCGGACGACCCGATGCTCGACTTCGACGAGCGCGACCTTTTCGCACATGCCGAGGCCGCCGGTTTCTTCCCGGTCGACCTCGAGTTCCAGGCTGAAGCGAGGCCGATCGAGCCGCGCAGCTGGGACTCGTTTCTCCATAGCTCCGGGAATCCGAAGATCCCGACGCTCGCCGAGGCGATGGAGGCCGTCCTGACGGCCGGGGAGCAAGAGCGCCTCGTCTTCGCGCTTCGCCCGGCCGTCGAGCAGGGTCGCGGTGTCTGGCGGATGGGGAGCGCGTACCTCTTCGCCGTGAAGCCCTAGCGGCCGACGAACCGAGGGTCGCGCTTCTCGAGAAAGGCGGACACGCCTTCGCGGAAGTCCTCGCTCTTGGTCGCGGCCGATTGCAGCTGCGCCTCGAGCTCGAGCTGATCTTCGAGCGCGTTGGTGGGCGCCGCATCAAACAGTCGCTTGCTCATTCCGATCGCGCGGGTCGGCATGGCCGCGAGCGTGGCGGCCAGCTCGGCGGCTCGCGAGGCCAGCGCGTCGGTTTCGACCACCTCCGAGACGAGTCCCCACGCGTGCGCCTCGGACGCGGTCAGCCGCCGACCGGAGGTCATCCACTCGAACGCGCGCGCCGGCCCGAGGAGTCGCGCGATGAAGAACGTCCCGCCTGAGTCCGGGATGAGACCGATGTTGATGAACGCCGGGATGAAGGTGGCGTTGTCGGCGGCGATCCGGATGTCGCAGGCGGCAGCGAACGAAAGCCCCGCGCCCGCCGCCGGCCCGTTGACGGCCGCGATCACCGGCTTCTCCAGCGCGCGGACGGCAAGGACGTTCGGGTGGTAGCCGGCTCGGAGCCGGGCGGCGATGTCGCTGTCGGTCGCCTCCCTGAACTCCGTCAAGTCCTGGCCGACGCAAAACGCGCGTCCCGCGCCGGTGACCACCACCGCTCTCACGTCAGGCTCGCGGGCGGCCTTGAGCGCCGCTGCGAGACCCTCGTGCATCGCCCGGTTGAACGCGTTGAGGACGTCCGGCCGGTTGAGCGTGATCGTGAGGACGGCGCCGTCCCGACTGGTCTCGACCTCGGCCATCGGCGCAATCTTGGCGCATTCCCGGCACGGAGCCGCGCGCGTGGGCGCGATAGCGTTCGCCGTGGGTTCCATTCCCCGGGTGGGCGGGGTACGCCACGGCGCTTCCGGGCCCGCCCTTCCCGGTGCTTCCCGACGCAGCCTTTGCCCGCCGAGCTACCTTGGCGCCATGACACCGCTCGAGCTCGTTCGCGCCCAGGAGCATGCCGACAACCAGCCAACCGCGGCTGCGCGAATCCCCACCGAGGCCGAGGCGCTCGACGCCTACTCGCAGGTCGTGACGAGCGTCGCCGAGCGGCTCGCGCCGTCGGTCGCGAACCTGCGCGTCTCGCGCCGCGTGCGCGGCGGCCGCCGTCTCGACGGTGCCGGCAGCGGCGTCGTCATCACGCCCGACGGCTTCCTGCTGACGTCAGCGCACGTGGTCGAGCGCACCGACGGCTCCGGCCAGGCATCGTTCGTAGACGGCCGCGAGCTCGCCTTCGAGATCGTCGGCTCCGACCCCCTCTCCGACCTCGCCGTCCTCCGGCTGGATACTCGTGACGTGACGTCGGCCGAGCTCGGCGACGCCACACAGCTTCGCGTCGGCCAGCTCGTGGTCGCGATCGGCAACCCAAACGGGTTCGCGGGCTCGGTCACCGCAGGCGTCGTTTCCGCCCTCGGCCGCTCGCTGCCCGTTCGCTCGCGGCGCCAGTTCCGCCTGGTCGAAAACGTGATCCAGACGGACGCGGCGCTGAATCCAGGCAACTCGGGCGGCGCGCTCGCGGACGGCCAGGGCCGGGTCGTGGGCATCAACACGGCGGTCGCCGGGATCGGGCTCGGGCTTGCCGTCCCGATCGACGGCGGCACTCGCAGGATCATCGCTGCGCTGATGCGCGACGGCCGGTTCCGCCGCGCCTACATCGGCATCGCCGGCGGCTCGCGGCCCTTGCCGCCCCGCCTCGCCGCCCAGCTGGGGCGCGAGACAGCCGTCGAGGTGGTCGACGTCGCCGAGGGAAGCCCGGCTGCGCAGGCCGGACTTCGGCCCGAGGATCTCATCGTCGCCCTTGACGGCGCCGTCATCGAGGGTGTCGACGACCTCCAGCGGCTGATGGTTGGCGAGCTGATCGGCTCGACGGCCACGGCGACGGTGATCCGAAGCGGCGAGGAGCTCCGGATTCAAATCCGCCCGGTCGAGCTTGCCGTCTAGCTTCGGCGAGCGCGCAGCGCGACGGCGAGGATAAACAGCAACGCGTAGAGCGCCAGGCGGTTGACGTCCACGGCAGGCTTCCACGTCGCCTCGCCGTCTCGGATCACCCACGCACCGACAGGCCGCGCGCCCAGGCCGAAGCCGGCGCCTCCGTTGTTCTCTTCGTCGCCGCCCCCGCCGCCACCGCCACCGACAGCGGCAGCCGGCACGACCGTCACGCCCTCGGTCTCGATCGGATCACCGTAGACGCGCTTGGCGCTGATCGCGTCTCGCGCTCCCGCGAGGATTTCGTCGATGTTGGGCATGGCTACCTCCCTTCGAAATTCGGCTCACGTTTTTCGAGAAATGCGGTCAGCCCCTCCCGTGCATCGTCCGAGGCGAGCGCCAGATACAAGAGCCGTCGCTCGTACTCGACGCCCAGCGTAAGCGGTCCCTCGTAGGCGCGGTCGACCGCCTCCTTCGCGAGCCGGATCGCGACCGGCCCCTTCGCAGCGATGTCCCGCGCGACGCGCTTCGCTTCCTCGAGCCACGCCTCCTTGGCGACCACCCGCGCAACGAGTCCGGCCTGGAACGCCTCTCGGGCGGAGAGAAGGCGGCCGCTCAGGATCACGTCCATGGCCACCGCCTTCCCGACGGCGCGCGTGAGTCGCTGCGTTCCTCCGGCGCCCGGAATCAGGCCAAGGCCTGTCTCCGGCTGCCCGAACTTCGCCGTCTCCGAGGCCACGATGAGGTCGCACGCCATTGCCAATTCACAGCCCCCGCCGAGGCAAAAGCCGGAGACGGCGGCGACGAGCGGCGTCCAGAGGGCGCGAATCTCGTCCCACCGGTCGACTCGCCGCTGGTAGTACATCTCGATCGGCGACGCCTCTGCCAGCTGGCCGATGTCCGCTCCGGCGGCGAAGGCTCGGTCGGAGCCGCCGAGGACGATGCAGCGGATCGAGTCGTCGCCGTCGAGCTCACGCAGGGCCGCGACGAGCGCTTCCATCAGCTCGTCGGAGAGCGCGTTCAGCTGCTTCGGCCGGTTGAGGAGGACGACCGCGATCGGGTCCTCTCGTTCGACGAGGACGAGCCCCTCGGTCATTTCCGCTTCAGGAACTTCTCGATCGCCGCCTTCGGCTCGTCGGTCGCCATCGAGAGCGCAAGCCAGTCACGCGCGTGGTTGATCGTCTCGTGCCAAGCCAGGTCGCGCCAGAAGTTGAGGTGCTGCTTGGCGTAGCGGGTCGTCTGTGGGAGCTTTCTCGCCAGGTTCGTGACCACCTCGTCGGTCTTCGCGTCGAGCTCGGCCGGCGCCACCACCCAGTTCACGAGCCCCCACTCCTGCGCCTGTTTCGCGGGGATCTCGTCGCACATCAGGACGATCTCCCTCGCCCGCCGGTCGCCGACCATGATCGTGAGCCACTGGGTCGCCCCGCCGGCGGGCACCGAGCCGTGTTCGGGTCCGACGTGGCGGATGAACGCGTCCTCGACCATCACCGCCACGTCGCACGCCATCTGCAGCTCGTTGCCGCCGCCGACCGCGATCCCGTTGATGCGCGCGACGGTTGGCTTCCCGATCTCGCGCAGGCGGTCTTGGGCGTCCTTGAAGGCGCCGAACCACTTCCAGTACTCCGTTGGCTTGCCGACGTAGTCCTCGGCCCAGGCGGCGAGATCGGCTCCGACGCAGAACGCGCGCCCGGCGCCGGTCAGCACGACGACGCGGACCTCATCGTCCCACGAGGCGTCCTCGCAGGCACGTGCGAGCTCCCGGAGCATCCGGAAGTCGAAGGCGTTGAGCACCTCGGGCCGGTTGAGGGTGATCGTCGCGCGCGGCGGCGCCTTCTCGTAGACGATCCGCTCGAGGCCCAGCTCTTCCGGCGCGACGGGGCGCGGATGGTCTGGTTCAGCCATCCAGCTCCGTGAAGTGGACGTGGAAGGTGCCGCCCATCTCCATCGCGTCCTTGCCGGTCGCCGCGAACTCGTCTGTCCGCGCGGCGGACTTGAACGCGTCCATGTCGTCGAACTGCCACTCGGCGTAGTACCGGAACTTGGGCTCGCCCGTAGGGGCACCAAAGACCCTGCCGTGGGGGGGG
>DASZCE010000155.1:0-3246 GCA_035943455.1 Gaiellaceae bacterium
CGTGCCACGTGGCGATCCAGAGGCGCTGGCCGGCGCCATCAACCGCCTGCTCGACGATCCCGCCGCACTCGCCGACGCCTTCCGCGGCGCCGAGCGCGCCCGCGAAGCACTCTCCTGGAGCGCGATTGCGGAAGCTCACGAACGTCTCTACGCCGACCTCGTAGCTAGAGTCGGCCGTTGACCCATGGCCGTAACCGAACGCCCCCGTTCGCCGCGCGAGCTCGACCTCGAGGCCGAGCAGGACGTCGACTTCCGGCGCTACTGGAACGCCGTGCTCGCGCGCTGGTGGCTGCCGGCGCTCGGCCTCGTCGCCGGAATCCTCGCCGGCTACGCGCTCGCGCTCGGCGGCGGCGACGTCTATCGCGCCGAGGCCACGCTGTATCTCGGGCAGCCGTTCTCGCCGACCGGCGGCGCCCCGGTGCCAGGGCTCGCCACCAACCCGAGTACCGTCGGCGAGATCGTCCACAACGACGGGGTGCTGGACGACGTCGCCGAACGCAGCGGGATGAACCGTTCCAAGCTCGGCGCGAACGTCTCCAGCCGGCAGGTCTCACCGCCCCCCGGAAGGCGGGCGGTCGTCGGCACGACACCCCTGATCGAGATCGCCGTCGTCGGCCAGAACAGGCGTGTCACCACGCGGGCCGCGAACCTGCTCGCCGAGCGCGTGGTGGACGACGTCTCGCCCTACGTCCGGGACAAGATCGCGGCGATCAAGGAGCGAATCGACTCCGACGAGCGAGAGCTCACGTCGATCGACCGGCGGCTCCGGATCGCCCAGCAGGGTCTGCAGGACGCGCTCGGAAACCGTGGGCTCGGCGTGACCGAGCGGCTGCTGCTCGTCTCGACCTTCAACTCCACGATCAGCTTCGGCGAACAGCGGCGAGGAGTCGTCCAGACCGACCTGCTGGAAGCGCAGCAGGCGCTCTCGCTGGCCGAGAACGTCGAGAAGCCGAGCATCGTCGAGCGCGCCGCGGCGCAGAAGACGACGGCGCGCAGCGTCGGCCGCTCGGTCGTCGTCGGCGGCCTGATCGGTCTGATCCTCGGCGTGCTCGCAGCGATCTTCTGGGAGCCCGCCGCCCGGCGTTTCGCGACCTAGCGATGCTGGAAGGGAAGCGGGTCGCTGTTGTCGTCCCGGCCCACGACGAGGAGGCGCTGATCGGCGAGACGCTCGCGGCGATTCCCGAGCTCGTCGACCGCGTCTACGTCGTCGACGACCGCTCTCGTGACGCGACGGCCGCCCGCGCCCAGGAAGCCGGCGATGCTCGCGTCGACGTGATCGTCCACGAGCGCAACGAGGGCGTCGGCGCCGCAATCGTGACCGGCTACCGCCGTGCGCTCGCGGAGGGCATGGACGTCGTCTGCGTGATGGCGGGTGACGGGCAGATGGATCCCGCCGACCTCGAGACGATCGCGGGAGGCGTCGCCCGCGGCGAAGTGGACTACGCGAAGGCGAACCGGCTGTTCACGGGCCAGGCGTGGCAGCTGATGCCGCGCCACCGCTACCTCGGCAACGCCGTCCTCTCGATGCTGACGAAGATTGCAAGTGGGTACTGGCACGTCGCCGACTCGCAGTCGGGCTACACGGCGATCTCACGGGAGCTGCTCGAGCGACTCGACCTCGATCGGATCTACAGGCGCTACGGCTTCCCGAACGACATGCTCGTCCACCTGAACGTCTGGAACGCGCGCGTGCGCGACGTTCCCTCGCGGCCGATCTACGGCGTCGGCGAGCGCTCCGAGATCAAGCTCTGGCGCGTCGTACCGTCGATTGCCTGGCTGCTGCTCAAGGGCTTCTTCTGGCGCCTGCGGGAGAAGTACGTGATCCGCGACTTCCACCCGCTCGTCTTCTTCTATGCGCTCGGAATTCTGCTGACAGTCGCCGGGCTGGTGCTCGGCGCTATCGAGACGGTGCTTCGGCTGATGGGCAACGAGCTGACGACGCCGACGATGATCCTCGTGGCGCTGCTGCTCATCTCCGGGTCACAGTTCATGCTCTTCGCGATGTGGTTCGACATGGAGTCGAACAAAGATTTGAAGTAGCGCCCTTTGGCGTTCGGTCTTGCAGTACAGCACGGCTGTCGTGATGCAAGACCTGACCCCGGCGGCGCTTGCCGAAACGCTTCTGACCCGGGGCTTGCCGTAAACGCTTCGTAAGGATGCGCCAGCATGAGCCGAAGCCGTCGCTATCCTCACGCGCCGTGACCACCTCGGTCGTCACCGGCGGAGCCGGCTTTCTCGGCTCCCACCTTTGTGACTACCTGCTCGCCGAGGGACACAGCGTCATCTGTGTCGACAACCTCGAGACGAGCACGCTCGAGAACCTCGAGCACATCAGCACCGACGCCTTCAGATTCGTCAACCACGACGTGATGGAGCGGATCGAGATTGATGAGCCCGTCGACTTCGTCTACCACCTAGCGGCGCTCGCGAGCCCGATCGACTACCTCCGCCAGCCGCTTCACTCGCTGAAGACCGGGTCGTACGGGACCCACAACGCGCTTGGCCTAGCGAAGTGGAAGCGCGCGCGCTTCCTGCTCGCTTCGACGAGCGAGATCTACGGCGACCCGCAGCTGCACCCGCAGCCGGAGACGTACTGGGGGAACGTCAACCCGGTCGGGCCACGGGGCGTCTACGACGAGGCGAAGCGCTACGCCGAGGCGATGACGATGGCGTACCACCGCCAACAGGGGGTGGACACCTGCATCGCGCGGATCTTCAACGTCTACGGGACGCGAATGCGGCCATACGATGGTCGTGCAGTACCGACGTTCGTCCGCCAGGCGCTCCAGAACAAGCCGCTGACCGTATTCGGCGACGGGTCGCAGACCCGCAGCTTCTGCTACGTCGACGACATGATCCGCGGCCTCTACCTGCTCTCACAGAGCGCCGAGCATCACCCCGTCAACCTCGGCAACCCGAACGAGTTCACGATCCTTGAGCTTGCGGAAACCGTGATCCGGGTAACACGTTCCGGCAGCGAGATCGTCTTCGAGGCTCTGCCCGTGGACGATCCGCAGGTTCGTCAACCCGACATCACCCGTGCGAAGGAGATTCTCGGCTGGGAACCTGAGATCCAACTCGAAGAAGGGCTCCGGCGCATGCTGCCGAGCCTTGGAAGGGAGCCACTGAGTGTGTAAACGCGTCGCCCCATTCCTGCTGTTACTTCTCGCCGCCGCGGCGGTGGCCGTCTTCACGAGCTCGGATGCGAATTCGGCCCGCGCGCAGACGACTGCGGGCGGGATGGTC
>DASZCE010000156.1:0-12935 GCA_035943455.1 Gaiellaceae bacterium
CCCTCGATCTGCTTGGAGAGGATCTTCGCCTCCATGGGCTGATCGTCGGGCAGCTTGAACCGCTCCATGATGTTGTAGATCCGGTCGCCCGCGAATACGCGCACGACCTGGTCCTGACCCGAGAGGTAGTACCGCGACTCGCCGGGGTCGCCCTGACGGCCGGAGCGGCCGCGGAGCTGGTTGTCGATCCGGCGCGCCTCGTGGCGCTCGGTGCCGAGCACGTAGAGGCCTCCGAGCTCGCGGACCCCCTCTGCGAGCTTGATGTCGACGCCGCGGCCGGCCATGTTGGTCGCGATCGTGACCGCCTTCTGCTCGCCGGCGTCCTTGATGATCTCTGCCTCGCGCTCGTGGTGCTTCGCGTTCAGGACGTTGTGCGGGACGCCACGGCGCTGCAGAAGCTGTGAGAGGTACTCGGAGGTCTCGACGTCGATCGTTCCTACGAGCACGGGCTGCCCGCGCTCGTGACGCTCGACGATGTCCTCGAGAACCGCGTTGAACTTCGACTCCTTGGTCTTGAAGATGAGGTCGTTGTTGTCCTCCCTGACGACCGGGACGTTCGTCGGAATCTCGACGACGCTGAGGCCGTAGATCTCGACGAACTCCTTCTCCTCGGTCTTCGCAGTGCCCGTCATTCCGGCGAGCTTCTCGTAGAGGCGGAAGTAGTTCTGGAGGGTGATCGTCGCAAGCGTGACGTTCTCCTCCTGGATGCGCACGCCCTCCTTTGCCTCGATCGCCTGGTGGAGGCCCTCGGACCAGCGCCGCCCTTCCATGATCCGGCCGGTGAACTCGTCGACGATCTTGACCTCGCCGTCGTCGATCACGTAGTCGATGTCGCGCTTGTACAGCGCCTGCGCCTTCAGCGCCTGGATCAGATGGTTCACGAGCTGGACGTTGCGCGGGTCGTAGAGGTTCTCGATCCCGAGCGCGCGCTCGACCTTGTCGATCGCGGCTTGACCCGGCGAGACGGTCTTGTGCTTCTCGTCGAAGGTGAAGTCGTAGCCCGACTCCTCGGTCTCGTCGATGCCCTTCGCGACTCCCTTGCTCTGGACACCTTCGAGCGTCTTGACGACGCGGGCGAAGTCGTAGTAGGTCTGCGCCGCGGTCTCCGGTTCCCCTGAGATGATCAGCGGCGTCCGCGCCTCGTCGATCAGGATCGAGTCGACCTCGTCCACGATCGCGTACGTGTGCCCGCGCTGGACGACGCCGTCGATCGACACGGCCATGTTGTCGCGGAGATAGTCGAAGCCGAACTCAGAGTTCGTCCCGTAGGTGACGTCCGCGTCGTACGCCTCCTTCCGCTCCGCGAACGGCATCAGGTTCTGGATGAAGCCGACGCGCATGCCGAGTGCATCCCAGACGGGCTTCGTCCACTCGGCGTCGCGCTTGGCCAGGTAGTCGTTGACCGTCACGAGGTGGACGTTGTCACCGCCGAGCGCGTTGAGGTACAGCGGCTGGACCGCCACAAACGTCTTTCCCTCGCCGGTCTTCATCTCGGCGATGTCGCCTTCGTGGAGCGCGATCCCGCCCATCACCTGTACATCGAAGAGCCGGACGTCCATCGTCCGCTTGAACGCCTCACGGACGGCGGCGTAGGCCTCGAAGAGAACGTCTTCGGGCGTCGCGCCCCGCTCGATTCGCTGCCGGAACTCGGCGGTCTTGGCCGCGAGCTCGTCGTCGGAGAGCGTCTCGAACTCCGGCTCGAGGGTGCCGACGTACTCGGCCTGGCTCTTCAGACGCTTGAGGCGCCGGCCTTCACCGACGCGGAGGAACCTTTCGAAGCTGCCGAGCTGCTGCGACATGAAACTAGGGTATCGGAGCCTCCAAGCGCGACCGTGAGCGCGTCACGAGATTCATAGCGCGTTCACCTTGACCGCCCAGAGCGCGCCGTCGAGCCGCTCTGCGTGAAGCACGAACTCGCGATGGCGCTCCGATGCCAGCGCTTCGAGCGTGGGGACGTCGGTCCAGGTCGGCCGGTCGTCGACGAGCAGCGTGCGCTGCTCGCCCTGGGCAACGAAGCTGACCGTGTCGCCGTCGATCTCCTCGGGGACCTCCACGACCTCGATCCGGTTCGCCGCGACACGCCAGAGCTCGCCCTCCCCCCTGACCGCATGCGCCCTGTACGGCGGCGACACCGACTGCTCGACGGCGTCGGCCAGCGGCGAAAGCGCCCCTTCAGGGACGGCGTCGTCTATCAGCAGCGTGCCGTCGGGCAACGCCGTGAACTGGATCTCCTCAGCGCCGAGCGCGGGAGCGTCCGCGGTCACGACCGTGTCCCAGCGCCGCGGTCGCCCCCCGTGGAGGACGTCCAGCGTCCCCTTGAACGGCGGCTGCGTCGCCGGCTCGTACGTCGGATCCCACTCGAGCAGGTCCGTGCCTTCGGCCAGCTCCTCGTGGAGGGCCTTCCGTCTTCGCCAGAACGGCACTTCCGGCCTAGAGCTCGGGTTCGATCAGGCCGTAGGAGCCATCGCGCCGCCGGTAGACGACGTTGACCTCCATCGTCTCGCCGTTCTGGAAGACGAAGAAGTCATGGCCCACCAGCTCGAGCTGGAGCACGGCCTCCTCCGGGCTCATCGGCTTCACGGGAAACCGCTTCGTCTTGACGACTCGAGGCTCGCCGTCGAGGGGGACGGCATTCTCCGGTACCGCCTCGCCGGCCGGCGACGGTCGGTAGCGCCGACGCTTCTCGCGGTACCGCTTGACCTGCCGCTCGAGCTTGTCGACGAGCTGGTCGATCGAGGCCTTGTGATCGGCGGACGCCTCCCGCGCACGCAGTACCGGACCTTTCGTCCAGATCGTCGCCTCCGCGACGTGGTTTGCCGAGATCGAGGGGTTCCGTTCGACAGCGAGCTCGAGTTCGACACGCGTGGGGTCGGCCAGCTGCCGTTCGAGCTTGCCGAGCTTTTCCTGCGCGTACTGCCGGATCGCGTCGGTCACCTCGACGTTCTTGCCCTTTACCTGGAGTCGCACGAGACCTCCCCAGATCGACGGCGGTTCAGCTTCGGTGAAGCGATTCTAGTGTCCGCACGGTTCGTGCGAACGTGATCACTTCGAGACTTCCAGCGCCACCCCGGCGAAGCGCCGATGCCGCGGCGGACGCCGTCGAGCCGGTCGTATAGACGTCGTCGACGAGACCCAGCCGTCCCGACGCGCGTGACGTGGCCACGAACGACCCGGCGACGTTCCGCCGTCGCGCCGCCAGCGTCAACCCGCGCTGGGGCCTCGGCGATCGCGTCCGCCCCAAGACGTCGAGCACCGGGATGTCCCAACGTCTCGCAAGCTCGCGCGCCAGCCGCTCAGCGGGGTGATGGCCGCGCTTGACGCTGCGATCGCCGTCCGGGGGGATGAACGCAAGCGCGGCGACCGAGGGCCTCTCGACCGTATTCACGATGACGTTTGCCGCCTCTTCGGCCAGGCGACGCAGCCCGCGCTCCTTCCAGGCGGCGACAAACTGGCGTACCGGGCCGTGATAGGCGACCGCCGCACGAGCGGAGGCGAACGCGAGCCGACGGCCCGAGCATTCGAGGCAGCGGCCGACCGGCCAGGCGGTGGGCGCGCCACAGCGCGAGCAGCATGGATCGCCCAGGGCGACGAAGGTGGAGCGACAGTCGTCGCAAAGGGGCGGGCCCAGGCGGCCACAAGCCGCACAGCGACGGGGAACGAGCAGGTCGACGAGCACATTCGTACGACCGTAAGGGTCGACGGCGCACCCGTGGGTGCCAGATCTGCGCCGAAACTGTGACGGAGGAACCGGAGCTACGAGCCGAGGACGTACCGGTCGCGCGGCGGGAGCCCAGCCCGCGCCCGCAGCCGGTTGTCCGCTTCGAGAAGCTGCTTCGGGTCGCCGATGTCCATCCACCCGCCCTCGAAGCGGTAGCCGTACACGGGCACTCGCGGGTAGAGCCAGACGACGAAGTTCCCCGGCGCATCCTTCGGATTGCCCCCGTCGAGGTACGGCGAGATCAGCGCCGCATGCTCTGCCGGGAACAGGTACGTGGCGGTGACAGCAATGTCGCTGCGGGGGCGGGACGGCTTCTCCTCCAGTGAGACGATGCGGTCATCCTCAGCCAGCTCGGCGACGCCGTACTGCTTGATCAGCTCTTCGTCAGCGACCCGGCGCACGGCGATCGCCGACCCGTCGCCTTTTCCTCTCCAGAAGTGAACGAACTCCTCGAGGCTGTACTCGATCAGGTTGTCGCCGGCAACGACGAGCAGCTCCTCGCCCTCGAGCTTCCCCCGTTCGATGGTGAAGCGCAGGTCCCCGATCGCCCCCAGACGATCCTCGTTGCTCACCGTCCCGTCGTTCCACACGGCAATGTGCCGCGTACCCGCACGCCCTGAGGCCCATGCGGCCAAATCCCCGGCAAAGCGAGCATTCGTGACCACGTGGATCTCGTCGATCTCGTCGACCTCCTCGATCCGGTCGACCAGGTAGTCGAGCATCGGACGCCCCGCCAGCGGGAGCAGCATCTTCGGGATCGAGTCGGTCAGGGGACGGAGCCGCGTCGCGTACCCCGCCGCCAATACGATCGCCTTCAGCGGTTACTGCCCCTTTGCCGAGTGACTCCGCCCCGTACGGCTGAGTGGCGCACTAGGTGCCTTCCGACCAGGATGCGAGGTAGCGCGCCTGCTCCTCGGTCAGGCGGTCGATCGAGATGCCCATCGTCTCGAGCTTCAGCCGGGCGATCTCCTCGTCGATCTCCTCCGGCACCGGGTACACCTTCCGCTCGAGCTCCGCGGCGTGGTCGACCGCGTACTCGGCGGCGAGGGCCTGGTTCGCGAACGACATGTCCATGACGAGCGCGGGATGCCCCTCCGCCGCGGCGAGATTGATGAGCCGCCCGTCGCCGAGCAGATAGATCCGCTTGCCGTCCTCGAGCACGAACTCCTCGACGAACGCCCGCGCTTCCCGGACCTCCGTGGCGAGCTGTCGCAGCGCCGGGATCTCGATCTCGACGTTGAAGTGCCCGGTGTTGGCGAGGATGGCGCCGTCCTTCATCCGCGTCATGTGCTCACGCGTGATCACGTTCTTGTCGCCGGTCGCAGTACAGAAGAGGTCGCCGACCTCGGCCGCTTCCGCCATCGACATCACCTCGAACCCGTCCATCGCCGCCTCGAGCGCGCGCACCGGGTCGACCTCCGTCACGATCACGTGCGCCCCCAGCCCCTTCGCCCGCATGGCGACGCCCTTCCCGACCCAGCCGTAGCCGGCGACGACGAACCGCTTGCCGGCGAGAAGGATGTTCGTCGCACGGATGATGCCGTCGATGGTCGACTGGCCCGTCCCGTACCGGTTGTCGAACAGGTGCTTCGTCCTCGCCTCGTTGACTGCGATGATCGGAAACCCGAGCGCGCCGTCGGCTTCGAGCGCCTTCAGGCGGATCACGCCGGTGGTGGTCTCCTCGGTCCCGGCGATGATGTCTCCCAGCTGCTCGCGACGATGCGAGTGGAGCACGCCGATGACGTCGGCGCCGTCGTCCATCGTCAGCTGGGGCTTGTGGTCGACCGCCGCCTCGATGTGCCGGTAGTAGGTGTCGTTGTCCTCGCCCTTGATTGCGAAGACCGAGACGTCGAACTCTTCGACGAGCGCCGCGGCGACGTCGTCCTGGGTCGAGAGCGGATTGGAGGCGCAGAGAACGACGTCGGCGCCGCCTGCTTTCAGCGTTCGGGCCAGGTTGGCGGTCTCGGTCGTGACGTGCAGACACGCCGAGATCCGGTACCCCGACAGCGGCTGCTCCGACAGGAAGCGTTCCCGGATCGCGGCCAGGACCGGCATCTGCCGGTCGGCCCAGGCGATGCGGCGCACGCCCTCGGGAGCGAGGGCGAGATCCTTGACGTCGTGGCGCTTCGTTGTAGCCATGGGGTCTCTCCTGTGTGGGCTCGGGGGAGTGTAGTTCTCGTCCTCAGGCGGCCAGGAGCCGCTCGTGCTTGCGCTGCTCCCAGTCGACCCAGTCGGTTGCACGGACGTCGGTTGTGGCCAGCCAGCCGTCGACGGCGTCGCGAAGCGCCCGGTCGCGGCGCAGCCGGGCGGCGAAGGCGAGGTCGGAGAGCTCCACGCCGAACCGGCGGCGCAGCTCACGGAGCGAGCGGAGCCGATTGAGCTCGGGCAGACCGTACTGCCGATAGCCGGACGGCGAGCGCGCCGGAACGACAAGGCCGGCCTCCTCCAGGTACCGAAGCATCCGCGCCGACCAACCGGTCGAGCGCGCTGCTACTCCGACGGTTAGCGCCTCCATACGGACAACCTTAACACAATCGTGTCAAGGTTGTCCCGACTACGCGTGGTCGACTTCCGCTCTGCCGTAGGAGTCCTCCAGCCGAACGACGTCGTCGATCTGCGGGGTCGATACCTCGACGATGACGGAGTCGACGAGCGCGCGGATCCGATGGACGGTCCCGGGTCTGATGCGAAACGCGGCGCCCGGGGCGACGATCTCGCTCGACGTCGCCTTTTCGCCCGGAGCCGCGAACTCGAGCTCCACCCGTCCTTCGAGGACGTACCAGGACTCGTCCTTCTCGCGGTGGAACTGGAGCGAGAGCGCGTGTCCGGCGTTCACCGCCAGCAGCTTGCCGGCGTAGTCGTCCGTCACGGCCCAGATCAGCTCGTGGCCCCACGGCTTCTCGACGCGTTCGGGCTCGAACGCAAACCGGTCGATGCCTGTCAAGTTCGGTGAGACGATCCTGCGCTCGGACACGGAACGATCATCCCATCATGCGACCGCGAGGAGCTGCGGATGAGACTCGACGAATTCCTGGGCACGGCGCAGGTCCTTCGGGGTGTTGACGGTCAGCCAGAGGCCTTCGTGGCGGAAGGCGCGCAGGCGTCCTTCACCCGCAAGCTCGGGAAACGTGGTTTCCTCGTGGTCGCCGCGGGCCGGAAGCCGCGCGATCGCCTCCTCCTCGAGAACATAGAGGCCAATGTTCACCCAGTACGGGAGCCGAGGCGCCTCCCGGAACGCCCGGACGACATCGGCTTCGTCGACGTCGACGACGCCGAGATGGCTCTGCAGCGGCGCGACGGTGATCGTCGCGACACCACCGCGCTCGCGGTGCGCATCGAAGAGCGCACGCGTGTCCACGTCCCACAGCTCGTCCCCGTTCAGCGCATAGATCGGCCCCTCGCTGCGCCGAGCCTTCGCCGCGAACCGCAGCCCGCCGCCCCTCCCGAGCCGTTCCGGTTCTCCGACAGCCACCACCTCGAGCCCCAGCCCACCGAGCTCCCTCTCGAACGCATCTTCCGCTCCGGCCGCGCAGCTGATGATGACGCGCTCGACGCCGCCGTTGGCGAGGAGGGCCAGCTGATAGGCCGTGAGCGGCCGCCCCGCGATTGGGACCAGTGCCTTCGGCCTTCCCTCGGCGGCGTCGCCGAGCCGCTCGGCCTTACCGCCGGCCAGGATGATCGCCTCGGTGGGCATGCTACGCGCGCTCGGGCTCGGGCTCGGCCGTCTCGGGGAGCCCCGCGAACGGCGAGCTCGCCCGCCCGATCCCTTCGTACGCAAACCCCAGCCCTCGGACGGCCTCCGGATCGAGCAGGTTGCGGCCGTCGACGATCAACGGGTTGCGCATCGCGTCGCGAACTGCGGCCGAGGCGACGTTGCGAAGCTCGTTCCACTCGGTGACGATGACCGCGGCGTCGGCGTCGCGGACCGCTTCGAGCACGGTTTCGTGGATCGCCACGCCCTTGAGCAGCTCGCTCGGCCGCGCCACCGGATCCCAGCCGCGAACCTCCGCCCCCTCGGCGAGCAGCCGCGAGGCAAGGACGATGCTCGGCGCCTCGCGCATGTCGTCGGTGTCCGGCTTGAACGACAGGCCCAGCAGGGCGACGCGCGTGCCGCGCAGCTTGCCCAGGTGCTTCTCCAGCTTCGCGATCACTCGCCGTTTCTGGAGCTCGTTGACCTCGATCACGGCGGACAGCAGCTGGAAGTGGTAGCCCGAGTTGGAGGCCAGCTGCTTCAGCGCGGACGCATCTTTCGGGAAACAGGACCCTCCGTAGCCGATGCCGGCACGCAGAAAGTGGGGCCCGAGCCGGTGGTCGAAGCCGACTCCGCGCGCCACCTCCTCGACGTCGGCTCCCACAAGCTCGCAGACGTTGGCGATCTCGTTGATGAAGCTGATTCGCGTCATCAGGAACGCGTTCGCCGCCAGCTTGATCATCTCCGCGGAGGCGACGTCGGCACGGACGACGGGAACGTCCAGCTTCTTGTGCAGCGCCTCCACCCCGTCGCCGTCCTGCGGCTCGAAGGCGCCGATCACGATCCGGTCCGGATTCATGAAATCCCGAACCGCGGTGCCCTCCGCAAGGAACTCCGGATTCGAGACGTAGCCCATGTGCTCCAGACCGCGAGCATCCAGCGCGGCGCGAATCTTCTCACCCGTTCCCACCGGGACGGTGCTCTTCATCACCAGCACCGGTCGTCCCTTGAGCGGCGGCAGGTCGTCGAGCACGCTCCAGACGGCCGAGAGGTCGGCGTCGCCCGAGTACGTCGACGGCGTTCCGACGCAGACGTAGAGAAACTCGGCGTCCCGGGCGGCCTCCGCCGGGTCGAGCGTAAAGCGGAGACGCTCGCGGTTCCGCTCGACGAGCTCAGCCAGCCCCGGCTCGTGCATCGGGATCCGCCCCTCCGTGAGGGCGTCGATCCGTTCGGGAACGATGTCGCGGACGACGACCGAATGGCCGAGCTCGGCGAAGCAGGCACCGGTGACGAGGCCGACCCAGCCGGCGCCGAAGACTGCGACCCTGCTCACCGCTTTCTCTTCCCCTTTTTCGCCTTCTTGCCGCCGTCCACGGGCCGCAGTCCCTGCGCGATCGAGAGCATCGTCTCGTTGGAGAGCGAATCGCGCAGCGTGTTCACGACCCAGTAGGTCGCCTTCTCGGTTCGCAGCACCGCCATGTGCAGATGCGCGCCGTCGTAGTACAGGTCGTAGTCACGGCCGCCGAGCCGGCGATAGACGTTCTTCGCGTCGAGCACCGGCGCGTCGTCCCACGTGGTCTGCTCGATCCCCCAGTACTCCTGGGCGCCGGTGCGGAACGTCAGCCGGACGGCTTTGTGCTCCTTCGTGATCGGATAGATGCGAAGCGGCTTCTCGAAATCAGGAGAGGAGCTCCGCTCGACGAGGCTCGGGACCATCAGCGGGAAGCCGGCGCGCCGCTTGATCGAACGGAGCAATCCGAGGGTGGCACTCGGGTTGCGGACGGTGTTCGGCGGCCTTCGCTCGGGCGTGCGGGCGACGGGCGCCGGCGCGAGCGTGTTGTGGAACGTCGCGCCCACGATCACAACCAGCATCGCGCCGTTGGCGAACGGCGCGATCTTCGGGGGCATCGCGCCCTTCACGTCCGCCGAGCCGAACAGGTTTGCGACGGCGCGTGCCGCGGCGCGGGAGGCGCGCACCTGCGGGTCGAAGTAGACCCTGGTGCGGAGGGACCACGGCGGCGGCGCGTTCGCGAGCACACCCTCGGGCGGCGGGAGCGTGCGGAAGCCGCGACGACCGAGGAGATAGCTGGCGTTTGCGGCCGAGCCGGTGATCCCGTTGCCGTTCAGCACGACGATCGACGTGCGGCGCGGCGGCGGCGCGCCTGCGCCGCGAATGCGCGGCCGCTGACCGAGCGCTGCCGCAGTCGCCTTCTCCGGCGCATCGACGTCGGGCGTCAGAAACTCCTCGACCGCCGCCTGGATGTTCGCGGGGTCGGTCGTCAGCTGGTTGTAGCCCAACAAGCCCTCGATCTTCGACTGGAACACGCGACCGGGCGGCAGCTTGAGCGCAAAGAAGGCCCAGGCGCGGACCTCGGCGGGATCGAGTGCCTGATTTCCGCCCTTGCCGATCTTCACGTTCTTGCGAACCACCCCCGTTAGTTTCGGGATCGCGGTCAGCTTGAACGAGCTCGAGAGCCGTTCGTTCAACGCACGCATGAACAGGCGCTGTCGCTCGATCCGGTAGAGGTCGGAGTCCGTGTGGCGGTAGCGGACGAAGGAGAGCGCCTCGCGGCCGCTGAGCTCCTGGTAGCCGGGCTGCAGGTCGATGGGCGGGTACGTCGGTCCCCCGCCGGAGTTGTCGTTGAAGTAACGGCGGTCGATGTCCATCCAGACCCCGCCAAGCTTGTCGACCGTCTGGATGAAGCCGCGGTAGTCGATCGTCACGAGATAGTGGATCGGGACGCCCGTGAGGCGCCTGACGGTGTCGACCGTGCCCTGAAGCCCGCAGTCCGCGAACGCCGCGTTGATCGGGCCTCGGAAGGATCCGCGCCCAGGGCAGTGGATGTCGACGATGAGATCCCGCGGGAACGACAGGATCGAAAGCGTTTCGACGTCGGGATCGGCTCGCATGAGCATCACGGTGTCGGCGCGTCCTCCACGCTCGTCGGCCTTCGCCCAGCGACGGAAGTCCTGACCGACAACGATCGCGATCGCCGGACGTCCGGGGAGCGGGATCTTCAGCTTCTTCGCCGCCTTGCGGATGTGCGGATCGCTCCGGGAGGCCCGGTCGATGTCGACGACCGTCTGCTCACCCTCGAGCCAGTAGCCGCCGCCGATCCCGGCGAGAAGAGAGACCACGGCGAGCAAGAGGAAGAAGAGGATCCGCCCGGCGATCCTGACGAATCCCCGCCGCTTGCGCGGCTGTTCGTACCGGGAGATCGGGGTAAGCACGCCCGGAGGCAGGACGCCGCGGCCGTTGCCGTTGACGTCGGCGCTGCGGCCGATTCCTCGCTTGAGCGTCGTCTTCATGGAGATACGACAGACGCCCTCGCGGGCGCCTGTGCCAGAGGATAGCTCAGGCGGCGGCGGGAGCTGCCTCCGGTTCGTACGCAAGGTTCGGCCGGAGCCATCGCTCGGCCTCCGCGAGGTCCATGCCCTTCCTCGCCGCGTAGTCCTCCGCCTGATCGCGTCCGATCCGGCCGACGGAGAAGTAGCGAGCCTGCGGATGGGCGAGGTAGATCCCGCTCACGCTCGCCGCCGGCGTCGTGGCGAACGTCTCCGTAAGCTCGATGCCGACGTCTTGCGCGGAGAGCAGCTCATGGAGCGTCTGCTTCTCACTGTGGTCGGGACAGGCGGGATAGCCGTAGGCCGGACGGATACCGCGGAACCGCTCGGCGATCAGCTCCTCGTTCGAGAGCCGCGGGCCGGTCTCGTACCAGCCACGCCTCGCCTGCTCGTGCAGGTATTCGGCGAACGCCTCGGCCAGGCGATCGGCAAGCGCCTTGGCCATGATCGCGCGATAGTCGTCGCGCTCGGCCTCGTAGCGTGCCGCAAGCTCGTCGGCGCCGTGGATCGAAACCGCGAAGCCTCCGATGTGATCTCCCGCCTGCGCGACGTAGTCCGCCAGGGACCGGTTCGGCCGCGAGTCGCCGTAGGCCGACTGCTGGCGGAGCATGGGTAGGCGCGTACCGTCCTCGAGCACGATGTCGTCGCCGTCCGACGACGCCCGCCAGAAGCCGTAGACGCCACGAGCTTGTAACAACTTGTTACTTGTGATCTCGGCGAGCAGCTCCCGCGCGTCGTCGTAGAGCTCTCGCGCCGCCGGCTGGTCGAGGATCGCCGGGAACTTGCCTTTCAGCTCCCACGCGTGAAAGAAGAACTGCCAGTCGATGTACGGGACGAGCTCCTCGAGGGTGGGCTCGGCGAGCCGGGTTCCCGTGAACTCGGGGACCGGGAGGTCGTCGAATGTGACGCGCTCGCGGCTGGCGCGAGCCTCCTCGATGCCGAGGAGCGGCTTGCGGTCCCGCTCGGCATGCTGGTCGCGGAGGCGATCCTGCAGCTCTGCGTTCTCCCGCTCGAGGACGGCGCGGCGCTCGGGATCGAGCAGGTTCGAGACCACTCCGACGACGCGCGATGCGTCGAGGACGTGCACGGTCGGCTGCGTATAGGCCGGCGCGATACGGACCGCCGTGTGCTGCTTGGACGTCGTCGCGCCGCCGATGAGCAGTGGGAGCTCGAGCCCTCGGCGCTCCATCTCCCTGGCCACGTTGACCATCTCGTCGAGCGACGGGGTGATGAGGCCCGAGAGCCCGACCACGTCGCAGCCCTCCTCGACAGCCGTGTTCAGGATCTTGTCGGCGGGCACCATCACGCCGAGGTCGATCACCTCGTAGTTGTTGCAGCCGAGCACGACGCCGACGATGTTCTTGCCGATGTCGTGGACGTCGCCTTTGACGGTGGCGATCACGACCTTGCCTTGCGCGCGGCCGGTCGAGCGCTCCTCCTCCATGAAGGGCTCGAGATAGGCGACGGCCCGCTTCATCGCGCGGGCGCTCTTCACCACCTGTGGGAGGAACATCTTCCCCGAGCCGAAGAGGTCGCCGACCACCTGCATCCCCTGCATCAACGGTCCCTCGATGACGTCGAGCGGGCGCTCGTGCGCCTGGCGCGCCTCCTCCGTGTCGTCCTCGATGTGGTCGACGATCCCGTGGACGAGGGCGTGCTCGAGCCGCTTCTCGACCGGCGCCTCCCGCCAGGCCGTATCGAGCTCGCGCTTCGTCCCCTCGCCCTTGACCGTCTCGGCGAACTCCACCAGCCGCTCGGTCGCGTCTGAGCGCCGATTGAAGATGACGTCCTCGACCCGCTCGAGGAGATCGGGCGGAATGTCCTCGTAGACCGCCAGCTGTCCCGCGTTCACGATTCCCATGTCGAGCCCCGCCTGGATCGCGTGGAAGAGGAAGGCGGCGTGCATCGCTTCCCTGACGACGTCGTTGCCGCGGAAGGAGAACGAGAGGTTCGAGATGCCGCCGCTCGTCAGCGACCCCGGACAGCGCTCCTTGATCAGCGGCAGCGCATCGATGAAGTTCTTCGCGAAGTCGTCGTGCTCCTCGATCCCGGTCGCGACGGCGAGGACGTTGGGGTCGAAGATGATGTCCTCGGGCCGGAATCCGGCCTCTTCCGCGAGCAGCCGATACGCACGCTCGCAGATCGCGACCTTCCGCTCGACCGTCTCGGCCTGACCTTGCT
>DASZCE010000157.1:0-3411 GCA_035943455.1 Gaiellaceae bacterium
CGCCCAAAGGCGGCGCGGTGAGGTGATCGTGCCCCGACGGGTTTCACCACGAGCGAAAAGGACGACAGGGTCGAGCGGACGCAACCCCCTGCCGGCCCGAACGCCTTCCGACACTGTCGATCGTGCGCGCTGTCAATGGGCGGGCGCCGCCGTCACCGCGGGCGGGTACCGAAGGAGCCTGCCGATGGGCGCGCCGACCGCGAGCGCGGCGCGCTGCAGCCAGGCGGGCGGGAAGGGCAGGCGGACCGTGTCGAAATGCGCCTTTGCGATCACGGCGAGCCGAAGCGGATTGGGCAGCCCCTTGCCGTTGGTCTTGCCCTCGGCCGCAAGCGTGAACATCGTCTCGATCAGCGACTCGAACTTGAGCGCAGGCGCGATCTCGCAGAGGAAGCGCGCTTCGCCGTTCCCCGCGTTCCAGAAGCGATGCGGTGTGCCCGGCGCGACCACCGCCACGTCGCCCGCCCGCGCTATGAGCTCCTTCTCGCCGACGCGGAGGCCGAGGGCGCCCTCGAACACCTCGAAGCGCTCGGTCTGGAAGGGATGCACGTGGGCCGCGGCCACGAATCCGTCCTGGCGCACGATCGTCTCGACGAGTACCGACTCACCGTCCGTCTCCTGCGACGTGCGGTTGAAGACGAGCACCTCGCCGGTGACCGGGTTCTCGAGTCTGTCTCCTGAGCGAATCATCGTCTCTCCTCTCGGGTTGATTTCGACGAGAGACACGATGCGGACGCGGCGCCGCGGTGTCGTCGCTCCCGGGCCGGATCTTCCGTCCCGCCGGAGGAGGATCGCCACCGTCCTCCCTTGGGGGACGTCCGCGCCTCAGGGAGCGGGCTTTGGGCCCGGCTGGGTGAGGCCGCTCTCGTAGGCGAAGATCACTGCCTGGACGCGGTCACGGAGGTGGAGCTTCATGAGGATGCGCTTGACGTGCGTCTTGACCGTCGACTCCTCGATGACGAAGGCCGCCGCGATCTCGCCGTTCGAGAGCCCGCGCGCGATCTGCTCGAGCACCTCCCGCTCGCGGGGCGTGAGCTCTTCCAAACGCTCACGTGCCGAGGGATCGGCGACCGGCTGTCCAGCCATCCGCTCGATCACGCGCCGGGTGACCGAGGGGGAGAGGAGCGAGTCGCCGGCGGCGAGGGTGTGGATGGCGGCGATCAGCTCCTCCGGCTTGGAGCGCTTGAGCAGGAATCCGGAGGCGCCGGCGCTGAGGGCGCCGAAGATGTAGTCGTCCTGCTCGAACGTCGTCAGGATCGCGACCTTGACCGCCGGCGAGGCGGCGAGGACCTCGCGTGTCGCGGCGATGCCGTCGGGGTCGGGCATGCGGACGTCCATGAGCACGACGTCCGGTCTGCGCACGCGCGCCTCCTGGATCGCGGCGCGACCGTCGCCCGCCTCGCCGACGACCTCGATCGCGTCGTCGGTCGAGAGCACCGCCTTCAGGCCAGCACGCATGAGGTCGTCGTCATCGACGAGGAGCACCCGTACCCGCCGCGCGCTCATGCCCGCTCCAGCGCCGGCGAAGCCGGCACCTCGGCTCTTGGGTCGCCTCCGTCGAGCCTATCGCTCATGCGCCGCCGCCGTACGGCAGACGCGCCCGGACGCGGAAGACGCCGTTGCTCGCTCCCGTCTCCAGGCTGCCCCCAAGCAGAGCTGCCCGCTCGCGCATCCCGACGAGGCCGTGGCCGGCTCCCCCCGGAATCCGTGCCGGCGCGATTGGGTTGTTCACGCCGAGCTCGAGCGAGCTCGGCTCGAAGCTGATCTCGACCTCGGCGCTTCCCTCTCCGTGCCGCGCGGCGTTGGTGAGCGCCTCCTGGAGGATCCGGTACGCCGCCTGGTCAAGCGCGGGTGGAAGCGGCCGCCGTGATCCACGCTCGCGGACGCTGACGGAGAGGCCCGCGGTGCGGTGGCGCTCGGCGAGGGTCTCGAGGGCGGCGAGCCCGGGAGGCGGATCGACTGGTCCGCCGGTGTCTTCGCGAAGATCGTCCACACGCAGGGCCGCGACGAGCTGGTCGATTTCACCGAGCGTCTCGCGGGCCACCTCCTCGATCGTCTCCAGCGCCTGGCGGGAGCCCTCGAGGTGGTGCTGTTCCTGAAGTAGCCTCGCCGCCCCGGCCTGGACGAGGATCACGTTGATCGCGTGCCCGGCCGAGTCGTGCAGGTCGCGCGCGATGCGCGTGCGCTCCTCGGCCGCGGCGAGGCGGCGCTCGCGCTCGGCCTCTCGTTCGGCGCGGAGGGCTCGCTCCTCGAGCTCGGCGATCCGGGCACGCCGCAGGCGCACGCGGTCGCCGATCACCCATGCCCCACCCCAGACGAGGGCACCGAAGAGGAGCGGGACGGTCGGAAACGCGTCGTCTGCGACGCCGGTAGCGCCGGCGTGGATCACGTAGAAGCCGAATACGACGAGAGCCGCCAGCCACCTCGGCGCCCGCGTCTTCTCGGGGCTAAGCGCGAGGAAGTAGAGAGCGACCGTCGGGCCGAGCGGGGGGCCGGGTGGGTAGCCGAGACCGTTCAGCACGGCGCTCGCCGCAGCGGTCACGGCGAAGACGGCGAGCGGCGCCCGCCGCCGAGCGACGAGCGGCAGCGACGCAAGCGCGGCGAGCAGCACGCCGGGCGGATCCAGGTCGCGCGCGTCCCCGCCGGAGTCGCCGCGCGAGGCGAGCATCGCGAGCGAGAGGGCGAAGACGAGCACAGCGATGCCGGCGTCGAGTAGGAACTCTCGCCTCCGCGACGTGGCGGCGCGATCCGACTTCGACGCGTGCTGCGAGACCACCTCACGGCGAGCGTAGCGAGCGATTGACCTGCACGAGTCTCCCCCGGGAAGGATCCCGCGTCCGTCTGCGGGGGGACGCGAAGTTCCTTCCCGGGAGCGTTTCGGAGCGCCGGTGCCGGCGCCTACCGTCGCTGTATGAGAACCACGCGATATCCGAAGGAGCGAAGACCATGAACGCTATTGCTGCACTGCCCCTGTTGACATACGAGGCGGGCGGCGATTGGGGCCACCCTTGGTGGCCGCTCTGGCTGCTCTTCTGGGCCGCGCTGATCGGGACTGCGGTCTGGCTGATCTCGAGGCGCCGCGGCCGCCGCGGCGGGCCGCTCGACAGCGCCCGCGCGCTGTTGGCGGAGCGGTACGCGCGCGGCGAGCTCAGCGGCGAGGAGTACCGGGAGCGCCTCGACGAGCTGAGCCGCAGCTTCCGAGGAGCGACCTCCGATGGATAACGGCCGCGTGATCGTGCGTCCCGGGGCGCGAGGGTCGGCCTTGGGCAGATCACGATTGGCGGAACTGGAAGAAGCGCGTTTACGCACCGGTCGCAAGCGCGTTTACGCACCGCTCGCCGCCGCAGGGAAGTCCGCTCGCATTCGAGCGTGTACCGATTCAAGTCGATGATCGACCCGGCGACGGCCGGGTTC
>DASZCE010000158.1:0-6289 GCA_035943455.1 Gaiellaceae bacterium
TTGTAGTGCGTGACGAACGGCTCGGCGAAGGCGCCGCCGTAGCGCGGCTGCAGAACCGGAGTCTCGACCTCGACGAAACCCCAGTCGTCGAGCTGTCGTCTGATCGCCGTCACCATGCGGGTGCGGAGCCCAAAGTCCGCCCGCGTCTCCTCGTTCACGAGAAGATCGAGATAGCGCTGCCGGTACCGCGCCTCCACGTCGCGGAGGCCGTGGAAGGTGTCCGGCAACGGCCGCTTGATCTTCGCGAGCACCTCGAGCTCGTCCACGGCCAGTGAGGGTTCGCCTCGCTTCGCGCGAGCCGGGCGGCCGGCCACCCCGACGATGTCGCCGAGGTCGACGTCGATCGGTCCGGTGCGGTCAACGGGACAGAGCAGCTGGATCCGTCCGGAGCGGTCGACCAGGTCGAGGAAGACGAGCTTCCCCAGGTCCCGCCGCGCCATCACCCGGCCGGCAAGACGACGAACGTCCGACGCTTCCCCGCCCGGCTCGAGCGGCTCCGCCTCGGCCCACACAGAGGCGATCTCGACGCGGCCGGGGAACCGCTTCGGCAGCGAGTCCATAGCCGCGCGAGTGTAGTGCCGGCCGCCCGAAGCCAAGTAACAACTTGTTACTTGGCTAGAGGCGAGTGCGTTCGTCGAGCGACCGCGAGTGGTTCGCGGCGCTCCTGCCCGCTAGTAACAACTTGTTACTTGTCCCGAACGGCGCCGGCGTGCGAGACCGCCGCGGAACGGGCTTTGCCGTCCCGCCCACAAGCGCTCCTGGATCCGTCTTCGCCGAACGTCGCAGACTTTCGGCGACCCGCTAGGCGGCCTTGATCTCCAAGATCTTGTACTTGAGCTTGGCGCCGCGGGGCGTCGACACCTCGACGATGTCGCCCTTCTTCCTGCCGATGATCGCCTTGCCGACGGGGGACTCGTTCGAGAGCTTCTGCTCCGCCGGGTTGGCCTCCGCGGAACCCACGATGTGATACTCGACCGTCTCTTTCGCGGCGACGTCGCGAAGCCGCACGTGCGAGCCGACGCTGACGACGTCCTTGCTGATCTCCTTCTTGTCGATCACGCGCGCCGACAGAAGCCGCTCCTCGAGCTGGGCGATCCTGTGCTCGAGCATCGCCTGCTCGTTCTTGGCGTGGTCGTATTCCGCGTTCTCGGCGATATCCCCGAATTCGCGCGCGATGCGGATCCGATCCGCGATCTCGCGCCGTTTTACGGTCGAGAGGTACTGGATCTCGTCTCTCAGCTTCTGGTAACCCTCCGGAGTGAGGATCACTTCCTTCACGACAGGCCTCCTCGGTGCCTAAAGAAAAAGCGCGGGCCCAAATCGGCCCTCGCGGGGGCGGCATGGTACCTGCGCCGGGCGAAGACGTCAAACGGAGTTGGCTACGATTTCCCGCTCTGTGCAGGTGAATCTCTCCGCTTCCTGGCGGATCGGGCCCGTCGAGATCCCGTCCCGCGTCGTGCTGGCGCCGATGGCGGGCGTCAGCGTGCAGGCATTTCGCCGCCAGGGGCGGCGTTTTGGCGCAGGGCTCGTCTGCTCCGAGATGGTCAGCTGTGCAGGGCTCGAGCATCAGAACGAGCGCACCCTCGGGTACCTGCGGATTGCCTCGGACGAGCATCCCCTCGCCGTCCAGATCTTCGGCTCGCATCCGGCGACGATGGCCAAGGCCGCTGTGATGGTCGAGGCCGCGGGCGCCGATCTCGTCGACATCAACTTCGGCTGCCCCGTGCGGAAGGTGACGAAGACGGGCGCGGGCGCGAGTCTCCTCGAGGACGCCGCGCAGGCGACGGCGATCGTCCGCGAGGTCACGCGCGCCGTCTCCGTGCCGGTGACGGTGAAGATGCGCCGGGGGCTCGAGAACGGCTCGCGCACGTGCCTGACGCTCGGCCCCCGCCTCGTGGAGGCCGGTGCAGCGTCGCTGACGCTCCATCCCCGCTCCGCACGGCAGATGTACACCGGCGAGGCTGACCATTCGCTGACCGCAGAGCTCGCACGGCTCGTCGATGTCCCGGTCGTCGCGTCCGGCGACATCACGTCGCGTGCCCGTGCACAGGCGGTGCTGGCTACCACCGGCGCGGAGGCCGTGATGGTGGGGCGAGCCGCTCAAGGAAACCCGTGGGCGATCCGCGAGATCGTCGGCGAGGGTCGGGCCGACCCGTCCCGTGAGGAGGTCGTCGCCGAACTCGTCCTCTTCATCCGCGAGACGGTGCGCGAGCTCGGCGAACGCCGGGCGGCGAGTTTCCTGAAGAAGTTCTACGGCTGGTATCTCGGACGCGGGCGGTTCCCACGTTCGTTCAAGCAGGAGCTCACCCAGCTGGCCACGACCGCAGAGGTCGAGGAACGCTTGTTCGCAGCGGCGCCGGGCGCCGCGTTCCTCCTGGCGCGGCTCGAGCGGGAGCATGCTCCCGCGGGCGAGGTGGAACTGGATCTACCTATCTCGATTTACGGCGGCGGATAACGGGCATAAGGCCTCACGGCCCTCCAGAAAGGGGGAATGTGATGGCCACAACAACCGACAGAGCGACTCGTGACGACACCCACGTCGACGAGAAGGTCGATCGGGCCCGCCCGGTCGATACCCGGACGGAAACCGAAACCCAGACGACCGCCGATCCCTACGCGGGGATCGCCGTTGCCCACGATCGTTTCGGCGGGATCGACATTCCCGCGAGCATCGTCGGCATGCTGACCGCCCTCTCGACGACGATCATCCTCGCCGGCCTCGTGGGGGCGGCGTTCGGAGCGGTGGACTACCAGACCGGTCTCGAGGGGGATGCGAAGGACATCGCGACCTGGAGCATGGTCGGCGGTGTCGCGGTCCTCTTCCTCGCTTACGTCATCGGCGGCTGGGCGGCGGGGCGCATGGCGCGCTACGACGGAGCGCGGAACGGCTTCGCGACCGGAATCTGGACGCTGATCCTCGGCGGAATCCTCGCCGGGCTCGGCGCCTGGATCGGGAGCGAGTACGACGTCTTCCGCGACGTCAACCTGCCGCAGTGGTTCTCGACCGACGCCTTCACGACACGAGCGATTGTGAGCGGCGTCGCCGCGATCGCGGCAATGTTCGTCGGCGGGATCCTCGGCGGCTTGTGGGGAGAGCGGTACCACCGCCGCGCGGACCGAACCATCGTCACCGGGCCTCCGCGTGCGCGTCACTAGCGATCTCGGGGCGGCTTCGGCCGCCCCTTACCTTTCGTTCAGCGCCCAGATCAGGCGCAGCCCTTCAAGGGTGAGGAAGGGATCCACCGTCTCGATCGTGCGTGAGTGAGGAGCGATCAGGTCGGCGAGGCCGCCGGTCGCCACCGCGCGCGCGTCGACGCCGAGCTCGCCGCGGATCCGCGTGACGATCTCGTCGACCTGACCGGTAAACCCGTAGACGAGGCCAGACTGCAGCGACGCGCCGGTCGTCTTCCCGATCACGGTTTCGGGCGCCGAGAAGTCGACGCGGAAGAGGCGTGCCGCCCGCGCTGACAGAGCGTCCATGGAAATCTCGATTCCGGGCGCGAGCACGCCGCCCACGTACTCGCCCTCGGACGAGACGACGTCGAAGTTCGTCGAGGTGCCGAAATCGACGACGATGCAGGGCGGGCCGTAGCGCTCACGGGCCGCGAGCGCATTCGCGATCCGGTCCGGCCCGACCTCGCGCGGATCGTCGTAGCGGATCGGAATTCCCGTCTTCGCCCCCGGGCCGACAACAAGGATCTTCGCGTCGACCCACCGCTTGGCGAAGTCTTCATAGGAGTGGACGAGCGCCGGAACGGTCGACGAGACGCAGATGCCGTCGACCGCGTCGAGGTCGACGAGGCCTGCGAAAAGCACCCCGAGCTCGTCTCCGGTTCGGTCCGCTTCCGTCGCCAGCCGGCGGGTGTCGTGGAGGCGTCCGTCTTCGAAGAGCCCGAGGACCGTTTGCGTATTGCCGACGTCGACCGCTAGGAGCAAGGCGCCTGTGTGGCGCTATTCGTCGTCGCGGAGCGGCTCGCCGAGGCGATCGGCCAGCGCCTCGGCGGTCAGCTTCGGCTCCTCGCTCTCGCCGCGGAGCTCCTCGACCGTGACGTCGCTCGACGTGTAGACCTCGGCGCGGGGAATCATCCGCGTCGGCCGGTTCTTGTCCCAGACCCAGACGTCCTCCATCCGGAGATGGAAGAAGGGATAGCTCGGCTGCGGGACGTAGCGGAGGTCGAGCGTGTTGCAGAGGTAGGTCGCGTCCTGCGTGAGGACGCAGTAGCGGAACAGCGCGAAGACCGCCGTGTACTCCTTCTTGAGCCGAAGCTCGAGCTCTGCCTCGTATTCGTCGAGCTCGTCGAGGTGCGACATAGGATCGTCATTCTAGCTTCGCCAGTAAGGCCGGGACCCGGCCGCGCCCGGGCACCTCGAGGGACTCGTCCAGCTCCGACAGGGGCTCCAGGACGAACCTCCGTTCGCCGAGGCGGGGATGCGGCACCACGAGCCCGGGCTCCTCGATGACGTCGCCCCCGTACAGCAGCAGGTCGAGGTCGATCGTCCGGGGACCGAACCTCGGGCCGCTCCGATCGCGGCCCAGCTCACGCTCGACGGCCTGGAGGCGTTTGAGAAGCGACCGAGCGGAAACCTCAGTCCGCAGTGCGGCCGCGCCGTTCAAGAACCGAGGCTGGTCCTCATATCCGACAGGATCGGTCTCGCGAAGAGACGAGACGGCCTCGACTTCGATGTCTTCCTGGGCCGCGAGCAGCTCGAGCGCCCGGCGGATGGTTGCCTCACGATCGCCGAGGTTGGAACCGAGGCCGATGTAGACAAGCGGCATGCCGCGGCTAATGTTGGGCTACATGCGCCGGTTCGCGCTGCTGGCGTTGCTCGCGGTAGCTGCGCCGGCCCCGGCGCAGGCGATGCCTGCTGCCGTCGTCCCTGCTGGGAAGGCGCTCGCGGGACTGTCCGAATACCGCTTTACGCTGCTCGGCCTCGCTCCCGATCCGGCCGCGGAACGCCTCGTCGCAGACCGGGGTGGAACGATCGTCGCTCCGGAGCTCCATATCTGGCGACTCGCGAGCGGCGACGCGCAACAGCTCATCCCACGCCTCGAGCATGCCGGAGTCCTGCGCTATGCAGAGCCGGACCGGCCGGTCTTCCGGGAAGGCCACCTCAGCGACCCGCTGGCCGTGCCAGCGGTCGGCTGGCATCACTACCACGTCGGCTCCGACCGGGCCGAGCCGCCGGGGCCAGGCGTTCCGATCACGGTGATCGATTCGGGGCTCGACAAGGCCCACATGGAGTTCGCGGCGCGGCCGAACACGTTTCTGCTCAACCAGCAGCGCGTTTCGCTCGAGTCCGACGAGTACCACGGCACGATCGTCTCGTCGACGGCCGGCGCGCCGACCGACGGCAGGGGCGCCGTCGGCATCTACCCGCAGGCCGTGCTCCGCTCGTTCGACCTCGAGTTCCTGTCCGAGTCGTCGATCGTGGAGGGCATCAGTCGCGCCGTTGCAGCGGGCCGAAGCGTGATCAACCTCAGCCTCGGCGGCGACGAGCCGTCCCGGTCGATCTACGAGGCGACGATCAATGCCTTCGGCCGAGGGTCGCTCGTCGTCGCGGCTGCGGGAAACGAGCGAGAGTACGACGACCCAGCGATCTACCCCGCCGGTTTTCCGCACGTTCTCACCGTCGGCTCGACGAACCAGGTCGACCTCCCGTCCGCGTTCTCCAGCACGAGCCCCGCCGTCGACCTCGCGGCGCCCGGCGAGCAGATCCCGTGGCAGCACCCGATCGACCCGGCTGTCTTCGCCGCCGCCAGCGGCACGAGCTTCGCCGCGCCGATCGTCTCCGCAGCGGCGGCGTGGGTATGGACGGCGAGGCACACGCTCGAGAAGACGCAGATCTTCGAATTGATGCGCGCTTCGGCGCGTGACATCAGTCCCAAGGGACGGGACAATCGGACCGGGCTTGGTCTCCTGGACATACCGAGCGCCCTTGCGAGGCCCGCTCCGGCGATCGATCCGCTGGAGCCGAACGACGACATCGATCATGTCAAGGCACGAGGCATCTTTCGCATCGCCGCCAGGCCCGTGACGGCACCTGGCCGCCGTCGCGCCTCGTACCGGGCGAGGTTGGACATGCACGAAGACCCTCACGACGTCTATCGCGTCTGGATACCGGGCCGCAGCAGGGTCGCGGCAAGGATCCGCCCGAACGCGAACGTGAACGCTGCGCTCTGGGCCCCGGGCGCAAGAAGCGTCTTCGAGCACCGGAATGAGCGGCGCCGAGACCTCCTCGCGGCGGGCGCACGGCCGGGCGCACGCACGGAGACCATTCGGGTCGAGAA
>DASZCE010000159.1:0-4671 GCA_035943455.1 Gaiellaceae bacterium
CCTCTACCCCCTTTACCACCCCGCGGCCGCGCTATACACGCCTGCGATGCTCGAGGTCCTTCGGCAGGACTTCGCGCGGATTCCGGAGCTGTTGGGCCGTGCCCTCGCGCCGCCGGAGCCGGCTCCGATTGCAGCGCTCGCACCCGAGCCCGCCGTCCAGCTCGGCCTCTTCTAGATAGCTTCGCGAAAAGTGCGTGAGCATTTTTCGCGAGTGTCTGAGTCGCCTGAAGAAACGGAGGCGGTGGGCGCACAGATCGCCGCCGAGCTCGAACCGGGGGACGTGGTCACGGTCTCCGGCGAGCTCGGCACCGGCAAGACGACGCTCGTCCGCGGCGCGTGTCGCGCGCTCGGCGTCGACGACCCGATCACGAGCCCGACCTTCACGATCGGCCGCCGCTACCACGGCCACGTCGACGTCTCCCACCTCGACCTCTACCGCTTCGCCGGGGTATCGCCGGCGGAGTGGGGCGACCTGGAACCGTATTTCGACGGCGCCGTCTGCTTCGTCGAGTGGCCGGAGGCAGGCCGGGACGTCCTCCCCGCGGCGCGTTTCGCCGTGTCCCTCGAGCACGCCGGCGACGGCCACCGCCGGATTCGCGTCACCGAATGCTGATCGTTGCGTTCGACACCGCGACCGACGTTGCGACCAGCGCGCTCGTCTGGGACGGCGAGGTGCTCGGGGAGCTCGCGTCGCGCCCGGTGTCGGTGCTCGAGGACATCGACG
The DNA here is from genome assembly GCA_035943455.1 of Gaiellaceae bacterium. Lineage (GTDB taxonomy): Bacteria > Actinomycetota > Thermoleophilia > Gaiellales > Gaiellaceae > JACDAN01. The sequence goes on from DASZCE010000159.1 coordinate 725, forward strand.
CGCTCCTCCGTCGCGGTGGGGTGAGGGACTCTCAGCTGGAGGGAATCGTGGTCGGAGTCGGCCCCGGCAGCTTCACGGGGCTGCGGATGGGGCTCGCGACGGCGCGGGCGCTCGCGTTCTCGCTCGAGCTCCCCGTGGCCGGGGTCTCGACGCTCGACGCGCTCGCAGCAGGTGCCCCCGGGGCGACGCCGGCGATCGATGCTCGCCGGCGCGAGGTCTTCACGCTCGTTGCGGGCGAGCCGGTCGTCATTGCGCCCACAGAGCTCCCCGTCGCCGAGGGAGCGACGTACGTCGGCGACGGCGCAGTCCGGTACCGAGAGACGATCGAGGCTGCCGGAGGCTCCGTTCCTGCTGACGACAGCGACCTGCATCTACCGCGCGCCCGCTTCCACGCGCAGCTGGCGCGAACGTTCGGCCCCCCCGAGCTCGTCCAACCCATGTACCTTCGAGTCCCGGACGTCGAGCGCCCACGCACGTGAACATCGATCTTCGCCGTCTTACCCTCGCCGATCTCGCCGCGATCGAGCGGATCGAGCGGCGCGCGTACCCGACGCCGTGGTCGCGCTCCATGTTCGCCGGCGAGCTCGCGAAGACCTCGTCGATCTGCCTCGGCGCCTTCGACACAGACGCAAGTGAGCTGCTGGTCGGCTATCTGATCATCTCGCGCTATGCCGATGCCTGGCACGTGATGAACGTGGCGGTCCACGACGCGTACCGCGGCCAGGGGATCGCCACGAAGCTCCTAAACGAGCTCTTCGACCTGACCGCGGGAGACGACCGGCGCGGGTACACCCTCGAGGTGCGCGTCTCGAACAGCGGCGCCATCAGGCTCTACGAGAGGCTCGGCTTCGTCGCTCGTGGCGTCAGGCGGGGGTATTACACGGACAACCGGGAGGACGCGCTGATCATGTGGAAGGACCCGGTGCGGGAACGTGCCAGTGCCTAGAACGACGATGGATCGCGCTCGACTCGCCGGCAGAGCCGGGCTTTGCCACGCGGGAGCCCAACGACGGCCCGGCGTCGCCGAGACGGCGAAGAAGGGGGCTCACGCGGGAAACGTGCTTCCCTTCGTGGTTGTGCGAGAACGCGCTTCGGCGTGATCCTGGGCATCGAGACCTCCTGTGACGAGACGGCAGCGGCACTTGTCACCAACGACGGCCGGGTACTTGCGAACGTCGTCTCCTCCCAGGCCGAGCTCCACGCGCCGTACGGCGGCGTCGTCCCCGAAGTCGCCTCGCGGCACCATCTCGAGCTGATCCTGCCGGCCCTGCGGCAGGCGCTTGCCGACGCGGGCGCGACGCTCGGCGACGTCAAGGCCGTCGCCGTCACGCAAGGCCCCGGCCTCATCGGAGCGCTGCTGATCGGTCTCTCCGCTGCGAAGGCGCTTGCGTGGTCGCGGCGGCTGCCGCTGATCCCGGTCAACCACCTCCACGGCCACGTCGCGTCGCTCTTTACAGAACCTGGTTCCGTTAAGACGCCGTTCCTCTGCTTGCTCGCGAGCGGCGGCCATACGCTGCTCCTCGACGTCCGCGACCCCTCCACGTTCGAGGTGGTGGGGACGACGCTCGACGACGCCGCCGGCGAGGCGTTCGACAAGGGCGCCAGGCTGCTCGGGCTCGGCTATCCGGGGGGCGCGGAGATCGACCGCCTGGCGCGGGAAGGCGATCCCGAGGCATTCTCGTTCCCCGTCGCGCGCGTGTCCGGCTTCGACTTCTCGTTCTCGGGCCTGAAGACGGCGCTCCTCTACACGGTTCGCGACCTCGGCGACGAAGCCGGGCGCCGCAAGGCCGATCTCGCGGCCTCGTATCAACGGGCGATCGTGCGGGCGCTCGTCGAGCGGACCCGGGCCGCAGCCGACGAGCTCCGCGCTGACCGCATCGCGATCGTCGGCGGCGTCGCGGCCAACGCGGAGCTGCGAGCCGCGCTCCCCGAAGCGGCGGCGGCACCGCTCGAGCTGTGCACGGACAACGCGGCGATGATTGCGTCGGCCGCGAGGTACGCCCAGGCCATTCCCTACCCTTCCTACCTTGCCATCGACGCCTTTCCCTGAGCCCCCAGCACCGCCGCACGAACGTAGTGGCTAGCACGCGCGCAGCCCAGGTCGCTCTTCTGGGGATTGGCGCTCTCGCCGCATCGGTCATCGTCGTCGCAGTTGCGACCGAGGTGGGCGAACCCAAGACCACTGCGGTGCGCGCCTCCTGGCGGGGCCTCGTCGGCGGCCCCCGGGCCGAAGTACCGGTGGGACAGCGCACGATCGTCGTCCTTCGGACGCCCTCGCTCGCCACGCGTGTGGCCGCGGCCGGCGGCAGGGCAACGGAGGCCGATCACGTCCGCTGGCAGGCGGCCGCACAGGCGGCCCAGCAGCAGCTGATCGCGCAGCTCGGCGCCGCCGGCCTTCGCCTCCGTCCCGAATTCAGCTATACGCGAGTGCTGTCCGGGTTCTCCGCAGCGCTCGACGCGCGGGCCGTCGCCCTCCTCCAGCGCTTTCCCGAAGTGGAGGGGGTCTATCCCGTCAGGATCGCCTACCCGGCCTCGCTCGCCACCGAGCTGGTCGAGCGGCACAAGCTCGCTCGCGGCGCCGGTTACCACGCCGAGTTGTCCCTTCCGGGAGCGACCGGACGGGGCGTGACCGTCGCGCTCGTCGATACCGGCGTCCAGTACGGGCACGACTATCTCACCGGCGCGGTGCTCGAGGGCGTGGACGTGCTCGAGCGGGACGATCTCGCTACCGCGAAGCAGAACCCCGACGATCGTTCCGAGCTCGAGCGCCATGCGACCGAGCTGGCGGGCCTGATCGTCGGCTCGGGCGGTCCCGGCGGTCTCAGCGGGCTCGCCCCGAACGCGACGGTGCTTCCCATCCGTGTCGGCGGGTGGCAGCGCGACCTCACCGGCCAGTGGACGGTGTACTCGCGCACCGACCAGCTGATCGCCGGACTCGAACGGGCCGTCGACCCCGACGGCAACGGCGATGCGCATGACGCCGCGCGGATCGCGCTGCTCGGCTTCGCGGAGCCGTATGCGGCGTTTCCCGACAGCCCGGCCTCGCGGGCCGTCACCGGCGCGCTTGCGCTTGACACTCTCGTCGTCGCGCCGGCCGGCAACGACGGCCCCGCGGGCCCGGTCTACGGGAGCATCTCCGGCCCCGGCGGAGCGTCGGCCGCGCTGACGGTCGGCGCGGCCGATCTTCGTCAGGACGTTGCGCAGGTGCGGGTCACCCTGCGGTCCCGCCTCCGCGTCGTCTTCGATCAGGACGTGCCGCTCGCTGGGGCGGTCGAGCCGGAGAAGCCGCTGCGCCTCGAGCTCGCGATGCCCGAGATCCGCGCGGAGCCGCCGTCCGAGGCGCTCGGTGGCGGTGTCCGTACGGCGTCGCTCCCGGACTTCTTCGACCGCCACGGCTACAGCCGCGTCGCCGGCAAGGCGGCGCTGACCCCCGTCGGAGAGGCGCCGGAGACGGCGGCGGCGGCTGCCGCCCGCGCCGGGGCAGCGGCGTGCGTGCTCTTCGGCGAGTCGATTCCCGCCGGCAGCCTCGGACTCGACGAGCGGATCGGCGTGCCCGTGGTCTCCATCCCGGCGAGCGCGGCGCGGGCGGCGCAGCAGTTGCTTCGAGACGGCGACGAAGCGGTGGTCGAGATCGGCATGTCGCGCACGAGCGGCAATCCGGATGCGGGACGGCCGGCGGCGTTCTCGTCGCGAGGATTGGCGTTCGACGGCGGACTGAAGCCGGACGTGATCGCACCCGGCGTGGGCCTTCTCACCGCCCAGCCGGGCCGCGCCCCAGACGGGTCGCCGGCTTTCGGGACGGTGAGCGGGTCGAGCGCCGCGGCCGCAGTCGCCGCGGGCGCGGCGGCGCTGCTCGCTCAGGCGCGGCCCGACCTCGACGCAGCGGGGCTCCGCGGCGCGCTCGTCGGGACTGCGCGGAGCGTCGACGGGGCGCGGCGCGTCGATCT
>DASZCE010000160.1:0-6407 GCA_035943455.1 Gaiellaceae bacterium
CCGCCGTACTGCTCCGTGCAGATCGCTTCCTCCGGCGTATCGGCGAACGGCTGGTCGAGCCCGTCCAGCCGGTTACAGGCTGCCTCGGGGTCGGGAAACGTTCCCCCCGGAGGGTCGCAGCGAAGCGTCCATGATTTCGCCTTGCCGATCGGCGTGCGCCGCTCCCCCACCACTCTGCCGAACCGGTTCGGCCTCGAACCCTCCGGCCAGACGAGGATTTGCAGCTCGGTGACGGTGTCCGTCGCCCGGGCGGGACCCTCCCCTTCGCCGCTGCCGCAACCCGGGAGGCCGGCAAGGACGACCAAGAGCACCACTACACTCGCCGCGTGTCTCTTCACGGTAAGCGCATTGTGCTCACTGGCGGGGCCGGTTTCATCGGGACCACGCTGACGCGCCGCCTGATCGACGACAACCAGATCATCCTGCTCGACAACCTGCACCGGGACGTGCTCGCCGGAACCGATCTCGTCGGTCACCCCAACCTCACCTTCCTGCAGGCCGACGTCCTCGATGCCGAGGCCGTCCGCGACACGCTGGAGGGCGCCACGCACATCGTGCACCTTGCCGCAATCGCCGGCGTCGACACAGTCCTCGAGAGCCCCGTCCGCACGATGCGAGTCAACCTGATCGGGACCTACAACGCGCTCGAGGCGGCCCTGGCGACGATCGACACGCTCGAGCGCTTCGTCGACTTCTCCACGAGCGAGGTGTTCGGTCGCCATGCCTACAAGGTCGAGGAGGTTCACGAGACGGCGCAGGGCTCGGTGGGCGAGGCGCGCTGGACGTACGCGGTCTCGAAGCTCGCCGGTGAGCATATGGCGCATGCGTACTACGACGAATTCGGGCTGCCGACCTGCTCGATCCGGCCGTTCAACGTCTACGGACCGGGGCAGATCGGCGGCGGCGCGATCCGGGCCTTCATCGAGACGGTGCTCAGCGGCGAGGACCTGATCATCCACGGGGACGGCTCGCAGGTCCGGGCGTGGTGCTACGTCGATGACCTGGTCGACGCGCTCTTGCTCGCGCTCGAGGAGCCCAAGGCGGTCGGCGAGGTCTTCAACGTCGGCAACGAACGCTCGGTTCTCACGATCCTGGAGCTCGCGACCCAAATTCGCGAGCTGATGGGCGCGGACGTCGAGATCAAGTTCCGTCCGCTGCACTACACCGACGTCGAGATGCGGATTCCCAACGTCGACAAGGCGCGAAGGCTCCTCGGCTGGGAAGCGAAGGTGGATCTCGACGAAGGGCTGGCACGCACGATCGCGTGGTATCGGGAACGACAGCCGGCACGCACGTGATTCGGCTCGCCTGGCCCGATCTCGGCGAGCAGGAGCTCGCCGCGGTGGCCGAGGTGCTCGCGAGCGGACAGCTGACGATGGGACCGAGGGTCGCCGAGTTCGAGGACGGGCTGGCGGCGGCATGCGACGTCGAGCATGCGGTCGCCGTCTCCTCGGGAACCGCGGCCCTTCACCTGGCGGTACTGGCGCTCGAGATCGGGCCGGGGGACGAGGTCATCGTTCCCGCCTACACGTTCCCGGCGACGGCGAATGTCGTGGCGCTTGCCGGCGCCGTGCCGGTGCTCGTGGACGTCGACCCAGAGACGATGAACCTGCAGCCCGAGGCAGTCGCCGCCGCCGTCACAGAGCGGACGCGCGCGATGATTGCCGTTCACCTGTTCGGGCGGCCAGCGAGGTGGGAGGAGATCGAGGCCGCAGTTCCCGAGCGGGTCGAGATCGTCGAGGATGCCGCCGGCGCCCTGGGGGCGCGGCGACGAGGACGGCCGTGCGGCGGCCTAGGCCGGCTCGGCTGCCTCTCGTTCCACCCGCGCAAGATCGTCACGACCGGCGAGGGAGGCGCGGTGACGACAAACGACGGCGAGCTCGCCGAGAGGATCCGAACGATGCGCCACCATGGGTGGCACGGAACGGAGATGCCGGCTGCCGGCACCAACTACCGGCTCTCCGACGTCCTCTGTGCGCTCGGGATCCCCCAGCTGCGCCGCCTCGAGCCGCTGCTTGCGGAGCGAGAGCGGCTCGCGGCTCGCTATGCGGAGCGTCTCGGCGACGCCGTACGCACGCCGACAGCCGACGACGGTGACCGCCACGGCTGGCAGGCCTACGTCGTCCAGCTCGAACGCCGCGACGAGGCGCTTGCGGCCCTGCGCGACGCCGACATCGAGGCGCAGATCGGCACGTACGCGCTGCACCGCCTGGGCGCCTACCGCGACCAGCGGCCGCTTCCCGGCGCCGACGAGGCCTACGAGCGGGCGCTTGCGCTGCCGTTCCACAACCGGCTCACGGAGGAGGACGTCGACCGAGTCGCGGATGTCTTGACAAGCTTGTAAGTGAGTAGTAACTTACAAGCCATGGCGACTGCAATCCGGCAGACGGCTGACGAACGGCGCGCGTCGATCCTCGACGCGGCGCTCGTCGAGTTCGCGGCGAAGGGTCTGCACGGCACGTCGACGGAGGACATTGCCAAGCGGGCTGGCATCTCGCAGCCGTACGTCTTCCGGCTGTTCGGGACGAAGCAGCGACTCTTCGCAGAGGCCTGCCGGCGCTGCCTGCGCGAGGTCCGCGAGGCGATGACGGCCGCAGCCGCCGGGAAGTCCGGGGAGGAGGCCCTGCGTGCGATGGGCGACGCCTACATTGCGCTGCTCGAGGAGGATCCTCGCCGGCTGACGCTGCAGATGCACATGTACGCCGCCTCCGGCGAACCCGAGGTTCGCGACGTGGCCCGGGAGGGGTACGGCGAGCTCGTGCGCTTCGTCGAGCGGGTCTCGGGCGCGCCGAAGGATCGTGTGTCCCAGTTCTTCGCACGAGGGATGCTGATCAACGTGATCGCCGCGATGCAGGTACGCGACGCGGGCATCGATTGGGCGGACCGCCTCGTGGAAGGCTGCCGGGGCGAACCGTAGACGCTCTTTTTTTGGAGCAGGAGTAAGTGATGAATCACTACCGACATCGGAGGAACGAAATGGAAACGCCGCGCACCGTCTGGACGTTCGTGATCACCTCGCTCGCGCTCTTCATGGTCGTGCTCGACAACCTCGTCGTCTCGACTGCCTTGCCGGTGATCCGGACCGACCTCAACGCCTCGATCGAGGAGCTTGAGTGGACGGTCAACGCCTACACGCTGACCTTCGCCGTGCTGCTTCTCACCGGGGCGGCACTCGGCGACCGCTTCGGTCGCCGACGGATCTTCGCCGCCGGGCTGACGATCTTCACCGGGGCCTCGGCCGCGGCGGCGCTCGCCCCGAACATGGACGTCTTGATTGCCGCACGCGCGATCCAAGGGATCGGAGGCGCGATCGTGACGCCGCTGACCCTGACGATCCTCAGCAGTGCATTTCCGAAAGACAAGCGCGGGCTCGCCCTCGGCGCGTGGTCCGGCATCGCCGGCCTTGCGGTCGCGTCGGGGCCGCTTGTCGGCGGCGCGGTCGTGGACGGGATCTCGTGGCAGTGGATCTTCTGGCTGAACGTCCCGATCGGCGTGCTGCTCGCTCCGCTCGCCTTCGCGCTCCTGCGGGAGGGCCGCGGCCCGGCGGGGCGGCTCGACCTGCCCGGGCTTGCGCTGGCGAGCGGCGGTCTCCTCGGCCTCGTTTGGGGCCTCGTCCACGGCAACGGCGACGGCTGGACGAGCCCGCAGATCGTCGGCTCGTTCGTCGCCGGCGCGATCCTGACGGCCGGTTTCGTCGCCTGGGAGTTCCGGGCACCGGCGCCGATGCTGCCGATGCGCTTCTTCCGCGATCGGGCGTTTGCGGCCGCCAACGGCGCGTCGTTGCTCATGTACTTCGGGATGTTCGGATCGATCTTCCTGCTGGCGCAGTTCCTGCAAACGGTGCAAGGTCACTCGCCTCTCGGCGCCGGGCTCCGCGTCCTGCCGTGGACGGCGATGCCGATGGTGATTGCTCCCATCGCGGGGGCGCTCTCCGACCGGATCGGCGGCCGCCCGCTGATGGCGGGTGGTCTCGCGCTCCAGGCGATCGGCCTCGGCTGGCTGGCCGCGGTCTCGACGCCGACGGTGCCCTACACGGAGCTCGTGATCCCCTTCATCCTGAGCGGGACGGGGATGGCGATGTTCTTCGCTCCCGTCGCGAACGTCGTGCTCTCGTCGGTGCGACCGGAGGAGGAGGGCCAAGCGTCCGGCGCCAACAACACCATCCGCGAGGTGGGTGGTGTCTTCGGTGTCGCGGTGCTCGCGTCGGTCTTCGCCCGCTACGGCGGCTACGAGTCGCCGCAGACGTTCGTCGATGGGCTCTCGCCGGCGATCTGGGTCGGCGCAATCGTGGTCGCCGTGGGTGCGGTGCTGTCGCTGGCGATCCCGCGTCGTCGCCGGCCGCAGGAGCAACCGGAGGAGGCGGTCGAGCTCGCGCTCGAGGCCGCCTGAGGCACCGCTTGCGGTGCCGCCTTCAGGATGGCGGGCTTTGCACGCCATCCGTCTGAAATGACCGGTCGATGCGATCGATCAGTTCGAAACGGCTCCTAGCCACCGCTTGCGGTGCCTCTTTCAGGATGGCGGGGTTTGCCCGCCATCCGTCGGAAATGACCGGTCGATGCGATCGATCATTGCGAAACGGCTTCGAACGCCGTGGCGGGTGAGCGCCGGCTACCGGCGGCCGGCGCTGACCGGCAGTACGAGCGGGTAGCCCTCTTTGAGGAACGGAATGCGATCGACGAGCGCTGCGATGTTGTCAGGCGTGAACGTCCCCTCTTCCGTTACCACCTCGGAGATCAGCTCGGGCGGGACGAGCTCGAACAGCGAACGCTCGATGTCGGCGAACTCCGGCGCTTGGCTTCCAGGGACCGGCGCGACCTTGATCACCTCGGCGGCGACGATCGTCGGCACACCCGCGTCCGCGGCCGCCTTCGCGAGTGGAATCGTGCCGACCTTGTTGCAGATCGTTCCGTCGCGGAACACGGTGTCCGCGCCGATCAACAGCAGCGACGTGTCGGCAACGCGGGCCGGCGCCTTCTCATCGTCGACGAGCTCGACGTCGTAGCCTGCAGAGCGCCACTCGTCGGCGAACTCCCGACCTTCGCCGACGGGCTCCGAGACCGTGCAGATGATTCTGGCCGGGCGCGTCTGCTGGAACGCCTCACGGACGGTTCCGGAGGCCGAGTGGGTGATAACCGTCGCGCCGTCGAGCCGTTCTCGCAGCTGGATCGTGATCGAGGCGGCGGCCCGCCGACGGGCATCGTCGAGCGCGCGAGCCTCTTCCTGGACCACGCGGCGAAGGTCGTCGACGTCGAGGTGCGACTCGTGTCCCGCGGCAGCGAGCACGCGGCCAACGGCACCCGCCACGGCTCCGACCCCCGGGCGGCAGCCGGCGAGCTGCCGAGCGGCGTTGCGCAGACGCTCGAGCAGTTCCTCGGAGCTCGAGACCTCCATCTCGGAGAGCTCGATGAGGGTCTCGACCGCCCGCCGCGCCATCCAACTCGCGCCGTGGGAGCGATCGTCCCGAAGCTCCTGGACTCGTTCGGTTAGGAGGACGGCATCCACCGGGCTTCGCCAATTGTAGGCTCGATTCGAAATGGCGCCGGAAATCAGGCCGGACATCTCCGTCGTCGTGACGCTCTACAACGAGGACGGCACTGCCGGCGAGCTCGTGCGGCGCACCGTCGCCTCGCTCGAGCAGCTGGGCCGTCCGTGGGAGCTGATCCTCGTCGACGACGGCTCCAGCGACGCGACGTGGGCCGCGGTCGAGGGAGCGAATGCGGCCGACGAGCGGATCCGCGGAATCCGACTCAAACGCAATTTCGGCCAGCATCCGGCGATGCATGCAGGCCTGGTCCGCGCGCAGGGCGATGTCGTCGTGACGATGGACGGGGATCTTCAGAACGCTCCGGAGGACATCCCGAAGCTCGTGGGCGCCGTCGACGCGGGAAGCGACGTCGCCAGCGGACGGCGGGCCGCGAGGCGGGACTCGTGGGGCCGTACCGTGCCCTCGCTGCTTGTCAACGGCATGCTGAGGCGCTTCACGGGGGTCGCGATCGCGGACTTCGGGTGCGCCTTCAACGCCTACCGCCGCTCCGCGCTCGAGCCCGCTCTCGGCTCGATCGGCAAGCAGAAGTTCACGAAGGCCCTCGTACTCTCGACGGGGGCGAGCGTCACGGAGGTCGACGTCGCCCATGCCCCGCGCGCCGGGGCCTCACGCTACTCCCCGCTGCACCTGACCCGTGTCGCGCTCCACGTCCTCGCCGGCTTCTGGCCGCAGCCGATCCAGTGGATCGGCCTCGCGCTAGGAACGGTCTGCACCCTGGCCGCGCTGATCCTCGGTGTCTACGGCGTCGTCTACTGGATCGCCGAGTCGAACTTCCCTGGCCCGCTCTTCGGCGGCGTGGGCGTGATCTTCGTCCTCGGTGTCCAGGGGTTCATCCTCGCGCTCGTCGGCGAGTACCTGGCGC
>DASZCE010000161.1:0-4502 GCA_035943455.1 Gaiellaceae bacterium
CCCTCGAAGAACTCCCGCGCGCTCTGTGCCATCGATCCTCCTCGCTCGCCGAACGCGCCGAGCCTACAGGACGGGCTCAGGCGCCAAGCGACGCCGGGCGCGCGGCGAAGGGAGCAGCAGTCCGAGCGGGATCGCGAGCGCGGGAACGGCCGCGCACGCGTACATCGCCGTGCGGAGATCGACGGTGTCGGCAACGGTCCCGAGTGCGAGCGAGGCGACGCCGCCGAGCCCGATCGAGAACCCGATCGAGATCCCCGACGCGAGACCGATGCGGCTCGGGAGGTATTCCTGGCTCATCACGCCCGTCAGCCCGAAGGTGCTGACGACGCAGACGCCGACGAGGGCAAGGGCGGCGGCGCTGACCGCGCCGCCGACGGCGACGAAGACGATCACGAGCGGCGGCGTCGCGACCAGCGTGGCGATGAGCACCGGCCGGCGGCCAATGCGATCGGCGAGCGGCCCCGCGCCGAGGGTGCCGAGACCGCCGGCAAAGAGCATCAGCGAGAGCAGGTTGTTGCCATAGGCCTCCGAGTGCCCGAGCGACACGGCCCAGAGCGGGACGAACGTCAGCAGCCCGAACCACCCGGCGCTGCGGAGCGCGATCACGCCGAGGAGGAGCGTGAGGGCGCCGGGGCGGTCCTCGCCGGCGAGCGCTCGGGTACCTGCCCGCTCGGGCGCGAACCGCCCGAGGTAGCCGACCGACGCTGCGAGCATGACTGCTACGACGACCGACGGCACGGCGATGAGCAGGCCGCCGTACCGCCCCAGGAGCAGGAGGAGCGGGGCCATCGAAAGCGCGCCGAGGGCGACGCCGAGGTTGCCGCCGATCGAGAACAGCGACATGCCGCTCGCGCGCCGGGCGCCGCTCACGTAGGCGGCGAACTTCGAGCCCTCCGGGTGGTACGCGGCCGTCCCCGCTCCTGAAGTCGTCACGAAGACGAGGCACGCCCAGTACGAGGGCGACGCGGCCGTCAGCGCCATGCCGCCACCGGCGAGCACGACGCCCGCCGGAAGCAGCCACGCCGCCCCCCGCCGGTCGGACCAGACGCCGAAGAACGGCTGGATCAGCGACGAGGCGAGTGCGGAGACGAGCATGAGCGCACCAACCTCCGTGTAGCTGAGGCCGAAGCGATGGACGAGGAACGGCATGAGCGCGGGAAGGGCGCCGTTCGAGAAGTCGGTCGCAAAATGGCCGGCGGAGAGCGCCGCGATCGCCCGCCTGTCGATCTCGCGCACCACGACGGCACCGTACCCGGCGCCGGCTCGCGGACGCGGGGCGCCTAGGCCGCGGCTTCGGCCGCGTCCGCCTTGGGCGGACAGTGCCGGGCGATCAATGCCCGGGAGAGATCCTGGTGAGCGCGTACGAGGGCGAGCCGGTTCCGCTCGAGCAACAGCGAATCCGCGTCGTGAGCGCGGAGCGACTGGCGCTCGAGGACGAGCTGCGCGATTCGGCTCACGAGCTCCTCGACGCTGGCAGGGCTGGTGGACGTGAGCTCCAACGTAGTCACAGCACCAGTGTCTATCGGCTCCATCAGGAAATGGTTAAGCACCGGAAAATGTTTTCGAAGTCGTGACGCAATTTCCTCGGTTAGCATCGGCGCCCCGATGGACGTCGCGATCGCGTCGGACCTGCTGACCGCCGACGCGGACCTCCTCGCCGTCGCGGTCGCAGACGAGCCTCCACCCGAGCTCGGCGTCTCCGCCCTGCTCGCGGCGGAGGGCTTCCGTCCCGACGCCGGCGAGGCGACGCTGCTCCGGCACGAGGGCCGGCGCATTGCGGTCGCGGGACTCGGCGACGAGATCGACACCGACGCGTTTCGGACGGCCGCCGCTGCCGTCGCGGAGCTCGCCCGGCCAATCGGAGGCTCGGTGGCGTGGTTGCTCGACCCGTCTCAGACCGTGCCCGCCGAAGAGCAGGCCCGGGCGGTCGTCGACGGTCTCGTCCTCGGCGGTTACGACCCGGGCCGCTGGAAGTCGGCTGACCCGCGACGGAACGAGATCGCGCGGCTCGTCCTCGTCGGACCCGAGACCGCGCTCGAGACGGCTCGACGGGCGTCAACGGTCGCCACCTGGGTCAACCGCGCACGCGACCTCACCAATGAGCCGCCGAACGATCTCACGCCGGTTGCGTTGGCGGCTCGTGCCGAGGAGATCGCGGCCGGATCGGATGTCCTAACCGCGGACTCCGGTGGCCCTGACCGTCTCGAGGAGCTCGGGATGGGCTCCTTCGCCGCGGTCGCCCAAGGGAGCCATAACCCGGCGAAGCTGATCGTCCTTCGCTACGAGCCGCCCGACGCGCGCGACGACCTCGTCCTCGGCCTCGTCGGCAAGGCGGTGACCTTCGACACCGGCGGCATCTCGATCAAGCCGGCGCTCTACATGGAGGACATGAAGGGTGACATGGCCGGCGGCGGAGCCGTGCTCGCCGGAATCGGGGCGATTGCCGAGCTCGGCCTGCCGCTTCGCGTCCTCGGGGTTGTCGGTGCGACGGAGAACATGCCCGGCGGCCACTCCTACCGGCCGGGAGACATCCTCCGGACGATGAGCGGGAAGACAATCGAGGTGATCAACACGGACGCCGAGGGCCGGCTCGTCCTCGCCGACCTGCTGTGGTACGCGCGCACGGAGGGCGCGACGCACATCGTCGACTTCGCGACACTCACAGGCGTCATGAACAAGGCGCTCGGCGATCTCTACGCCGGCGTCTTCGGCAACGACGATGCCTGGCGCGACCAGGTGGTCGCGGCGGGCAATCGCGGCGGCGACCATGCCTGGGGCTGGCCGATGCACCGGCGCTACCGGCGCCTGATCGACTCCACGTTCGCGGACATGAAGAACCACTCCGTCCGCGGCCAGGCCTCGCCGGTGTACGCCGCGGAGTTCCTGAAGGAGTTCGTCGGCGAGGGGCCTTGGGCCCACATCGACATGGCCGGACCGGGCTACATCCACTGGCCGCGGCCGGACTACTACCCGTGTCCGGGCGGGACGGGGTACGGCGTTCGCCTGATCGTCGAGCTGGCACGGTCGCTCACGTGACGCCGAACTACGACCTCTCCCAAGAGCACGAGCTCGTCCGCCGGACCGTTCGCGACTTCGCCGAGGACCGCGTCGCGCCGCTCGCCGAGGAGCTCGACCGCGAGCACCGGTTCCCGTACGACCTCGTTCGTGAGCTGGCGGAGCTCGGGCTGATGGGGATGACGATTCCGGAGGAGTACGGCGGGGCCGGCGCCGACACGCTCTCGTACGCGATCGCCGTCGAGGAGCTCACCCGGGTGGACTCGTCCGTCGCGATCACGGTCGCGGCGCACCACTCGCTCGGCACGCTGCCGATCTACCAGTTCGGCAGCGAGGAGCAGAAGCAGCAGTGGCTGCCGGAGCTCGCCTCCGGCGAGAAGCTCGCGGCCTTCGGGCTCACCGAGCCCGACGCGGGCTCCGACGCTGGCGCGACGCGAACGACGGCCGAGCTTCGCGACGGCGAGTGGGTCGTCAATGGCTCGAAGATCTTCATCACGAACGCCGGCACGGAGATCACGGCCTGCGTCACCATCACCGCGCGGACGGGCGACGACGAGATCTCGAACATCATCGTCCCGAACGGAACGCCCGGGTACGAGATCGCGCCGCCGATGGAGAAGCTCGGCTGGCGCGCCTCGGACACGCGCGAGCTGTCTTTCCGCGAGGTGCGCGTGCCGGAGGGAAACCTCCTCGGTCCGCGGGGCAGGGGGTTCCAGCAGTTCCTCGAGATTCTCGACGGCGGCCGGATCTCCGTGGCGGCGATGGGCGTGGGCCTCGCCCAGGGCGCATACGACCTCGCCTCGCGGTATGCGAAGGAGCGGCGCCAGTTCGGGCGGCCGATCGCCGAGTTCCAGGCGGTGCAATTCGCGCTCGCCGACATGGCGACGGAGATCGAGGCCGGCCGAGGGATGGTCTACAAGGCGGCCTGGCTGAAAGATCAGGGTCGGCCGTTCGCCAAGGAAGCGGCGATGGCGAAGCTCTTCACGGGGGAGCTGTCGCACCGGGCGGCGAACGCGGCGCTCCAGATCCACGGCGGCTACGGCTTCATGGACGAATCCCCTATTTCCCGGCTCTACCGCGACCAGAAGATCCTGGAGATCGGCGAGGGCACCAACGAAGTCCAGAGAATGGTGATCGCGAGGCACCTTGGGATCTAGCTGGCCGACGCGATAAGGTCAGTTCGATGCTATTTCGCCAGTTCGTCGACGACGACCTGGGCTGTGCGTCGTATCTGATCGGCGACGAGGACACGGGAGAGGCGGTCGTCGTCGACCCCGCCTACGCGATCGAGCAGTACCTCGAGCAGGCGGAGGCGGACGGCGTCCGCATCGTGCGCGTGCTGGAGACGCACACCCATGCCGACCATCTCAGCGCCGCCGACCATGTCAAACAGCGCACGCGCGCGCGCACCGGCACCGGCGCCCATGTCGGCGAGGTCCAGAAGACCTGGGCGGAGATCTACAATCTCGAGCCGGGCTTCCGCACCG
>DASZCE010000162.1:0-1566 GCA_035943455.1 Gaiellaceae bacterium
GGACCTACGAGGACCTCAAGAGCCGCGGCGTCGAATTCACGCAGGAGCCGACGGAGCAGCCGTACGGCATGGACGCTGGTTTCCGCGACGCATCCGGCAACCACTTCCGGGTGACCCAGCGAAGCGATTGACCCCGCGCTAATCGCCTCGGACGGCGAATACGTGCCACGGGGCGGGCACGCCTTTGAGCTCGTGCTCTCCGCGATCGTCGAACCGAATGCCGGATCCCGCCACGAGGTCCTTCACCGTCCGCGAGACGAGGACCTCGCCCGGCCGGGCGAGCGCAGCGATCCGGGCGCCGATATGAACGGCGATCCCGGCGAGCTTCTCCCCTTCGCGCTCGCATTCACCCGTGTGGAGGCCGGCTCGAACCGCCAGACCGTGCTGGGCTGCGGACGCAACGATGGCCTGCGCACAGCCGATCCCGCGCGCGGGCCCGTCGAAGGTCGCCAAGAAGCCGTCGCCGGCGGTGTCGAGCTCCACGCCGTCAAATCGGACGAGCTCGCGTCGCACGTCGGCGCGATGCGAGGCGAGCACGTCGCGCCAGTCCCGATCTCCGAGCGAGACCGCACGTTCGGTCGAGCCGACGATGTCCGTGAAGAGGATCGTGGCGAGCACGCGATCGGGGACCGGCGCCTCCAGGGGAGCGCGTAAGAATCGTTCGACTTCGGCGGGAATTTCGTCGCCAACGAACGGTGCGATGTCCCGACCCGCGACGCCGACGGCCCGTGCTTTCGGAATCGCCGCCGCTACCCGTCTCGCCTGCTCGTCCGCACTCCGCGCAGCCAGCAGATCCGGACCAACGGAGAGGTTCTCTCTGTAGAGCACGAGTGTCGGCACGCGGATGCTCCGCAGCACGTCGCCGATGTCCGCCTCGGTGACCGTGCGTATGAAATCCGCGGCTGCACCGGGGCTTGCGCTTGCCGGAACGATCGTCCCCATCGACCGGAGAAACGAGTCGTCGTTGGCAAGCGACGGATACTGCTCATGGACGACGTGCTCGATCATCTTCTGGGCTCCCCACTCCTCGCGAAAGCGACGGATCAGCCGGCGGTGCTCCTCAGGCGTGCCCGGCAACCGCGGCCACGAGTTGTAGAGAACGAGAGCGGACGTGCGTTCCGGGTACGTTGCCGCAAACAGCGCGCAGATGAGGCCTCCATGGCCGGCACCGAAGAGTGCCGTCTGCTCGGAACCGACCGCGTCCAGCACCGCACGGACATCGTCCATCTGCGCCTCAAGCGTTGGCGGCGTACGCGGCCGGTCCGAGGCACCTGTCCCCCGCTTATCGAAGAGGATGAGGCGCGAGAACGCCGCCAGACGCTCGTAGAAACTCGCGAACAACTCGTGCTGCCACGTGAAGATGGTGCTGATCAGGAAGGGAACGAAGACGAGGTCCGCCCCGCCATCGCCTATGACCTGGTAGGCGATCGACAGGTCGCCGCTGCGCGCGTACTCGACGACCGGCCGCTCCACGGCCGAAGTTTCGTGGATGACGACTCCGATCGGCAAACGGCGCCTTGTTTTCCGCCACGGCCGAGGGTCAACCGGCCCAGGCTGGTCTAGAAG
>DASZCE010000163.1:0-2851 GCA_035943455.1 Gaiellaceae bacterium
CACTCGACGACGCCCCCGAGCGCAGCTGGTGGGCGACATTCGCGATAGGTCAAGCCGTCTGTGGCCGACATGCCCGGCTTCACCCTAACCCGGATCCGTTCCCGGGGAGATGTCGGATTCGTTCAAGACACAGGCCGGTCCGACGTCGAGGATCGCCGGATGAGACTGAGGAGCGGGCTGCGCGCCGGTGCCTCGCGCATCGACATCTCAACGGATCTTCATCGGCGGGACGGCGGCGTTCGGCCTCGCGAGCCTCGCCGCGGGCGCCGCCCAGGACCCCGGCCAGTTGATCGCGGCACGCGTCGTCCAGGCACCTCCGCAGCGGCGATGGTCCCGCAGCTCCTGGCGACCTACCGCGTCATCTTCGATCGCCAAGAGCGTGGCAAGGCCTTCGGGATGTACGGGGCGGTCATCGGTTTCGCCTCGGCCATCGGGCTGATCCTCGGAAAGGAGAATCAATGGGCAGGCTCGTAGTCACGGAATACATCTCCGTCGACGGCGTCGTGGAGGCGCCGAGCGGCGCCGAACAGTTCGAACGCGTCGGCTGGACCGACGACTTCTCGCGTGGCCCTGACGGGAACCAGTTCAAGGTCGACGAGACGATGGCCTCCGATGCCCAGCTGCTCGGGCGCATCACGTACGAGGGATTCGCGGCAGTCTGGCCGCACGTCGAGGGCGAGTTCGGAGACAAGTTCAACTCGATGCCGAAGTACGTCGTCTCGTCCACGCTGAAGAACCCGGAGTGGAACAACACGACGATGCTCGAAGGCGACGTGGTCGACGAGGTCACGAAGCTCAAGCAGCGGTACGAGCGGGACATCGTCGTGCACGGCAGCCCGCAGCTCGCTCAGACACTGTTCGAGCACGACCTCGTCGATGCGCTGCACCTGCTGGTCTACCCGGTGATCGTCGGCGCGGGGAAGCGCCTCTTCGATGGCACGAGCGAGACGAAGCGCCTGAGGCTTGTCGAGACGAGGACCTTCGGCGACGGCGTTCACCTCCTGGTCTACGAGCGGGCCGCGTGAGGACGCGAACGACGTTGCCACGCCGGCTCGATCATCTGTACTACGGGACGAGTACTTCGCCGCCGCGCGAGACGACACGATGACGACCGCGCGGCAGGTCGCCAGCGACCTCAAGCGCTTGTCGGCCGCCGGGGTGACGGACGTCGTCCTCTACCCCTGCTCGGCTGACCCGGAGCAGATCGAGCTCTTGGCCGAGGCGACGCGACCACCGACCTAGCGAGAGGCCTGATTCCCGGCAACTGGAGGTGCACCCCATGCTCGATCTCGGTCGAATCCAGGACTTCATCGCCTCGAACGCGAGGCTGCTCGACCGCCGGCGAGTGGAGCTGGCCGTTGGGGCGGGTGATCCAGAGGCGACCTTGGCCGTGCTCGCCGGCTACCGCAACGCGGACGGCGGGTTCGGCTGGGCACTGGAGCCCGACTCGCGGGCGCCGGTTAGCCAGCCGGTCGCCGCGCTGCACGCTTTTGAGGTCTTCGAGGAGGTTGCGCCCTCCACCAGCCCGCTGGCGGTCGGCCTCCTCGACTGGCTTGACGGGATCGCCGTCGACGATGGGGCGTTGCCGTTCGCGCTGCCCGGAGGCGCGACCGCGGGGTCGGCGCCGATGTGGGGAACGTCGGACACGCAGTCTCCCTCACTGCACATGACCTGCGTCGTGCTCAGCATCGCCCACCGCGTCGCGCGCCACGATCCTGAGGTCGCAGCTCATCCATGGCTGCGACGGGCGACCGACTGGGCGATGCGCGAGATCGCAGGCCTCGACGGGCCGAGCGATGCGATCGAGTTCCGCTACGTGCTCCAACTGCTCGACGCGCTCGACGCCCGCGACGAGCTGAAGCGGCTGGGCGCGCATTTGCCACCAAACGGGACCATCGCGGTGACGGGGGGCAAGCCGGATGAGGCGATGCGCCCGCTCGACTTCTCCCCGGAACCTGATCGCCCGATACGCGACCTGCTCGACCCGCAGGCCATCGAAGCCGATCTCGCGCGCCTCGAAGCCGAGCAGCACGACGACGGCGGCTGGGATGTGGACTGGAAGCACTGGTCGCCCGCCGGTGGGCTCGAGTGGCGCGGCTGGGCGACGGTCCGCGCGGTCCGGATCCTTCGCGCCCACGGACGCCTGTGAGTCGCCCGTGCCTCCGGCCGACGATCAAGTCCCGGGGTCTCGAGGCGCCGGAGGCGATCCTCGAGCACCTTAAAGATCGACGGCCCAGCCTGATCTCCCACCCAACCCAGGAGCAGAGGAGCAGACATGACAACCGAGAACGCTCAGCGCAGCGTGCTGTTGATCGGCAAGAGCCAACTCGTCCTCGACGAGTCGGTCGCCGGCCTCCGCGAACTCGGTTACAGGGCTGAGGCGACCAACGACTTCACCGACGTCACCGGCCGCTTCGATGTGAAAGCGATCGACCTGGTCGTCTTCGGCGGACAAGTCCCCCCGGACCGCAAGGCCGAGCTGAGAGAAGAGATCGGCGCCATCAACCCCAGGGTCATCTTCGTCCAAGGACTCGCCGGCATCCCGGGTCTTATCGTCCACCAGGTCCAGGGCGCGCTCACGGCAAACCAGCAAGACTCGACCCGGGCACCGGCCCACACGCCCGACGGCCGGTCGATCCGTCTCACCCTCTCAGATCCGGCCGAGGTCAAGGTGACTGTCTGGTGGCAGACCTCGTTCGTGCCACCAGACCCCAAGAGCGATTCGCTCGTGCTCCTCGACGACCAGCTCGCCGGCGGCGATCACGCGATCCCGGGCCCCGATCACGTGCCGCCGAAGGCGGCATTCGCCACCGTGAAGATAAACGCCGCGATCTACGCCTTCAGCATCGCC
>DASZCE010000164.1:0-3866 GCA_035943455.1 Gaiellaceae bacterium
TCCCGCATCAGCTCGACGGCCTCGGGGAAGGGCAGTGCCGGACGATAGACCCGGTTACTCGTGATCGCGTCGAAGACGTCGGCGACGGCGGCGATCCGCCCTTCGAGCGGGATCGACTCACCCGCAAGGCCATGTGGGTACCCCGCGCCGTCGAAGCGCTCGTGGTGCGAGAGGGCGATCGTCGCGGCCAGGTCGAGGAGCTCCGACGAGGACCCGGCGAGCATGCGATAGCCGATCTCGGCGTGCCGTTCCATCACCCGGCGCTCCGAGTCGTTGAGCCCGCTCGGCTTGAGGAGGATCCGGTCCGGGATCGCGATCTTGCCGACGTCGTGGAGACCGCTCGCGAGCCGGATCAGCTCGCAGCGCTCGTCGCCGAGGTCGAGCCGGCGAGCGAGGAGCTCGCAATAGCGGCTCATACGCTCCGTATGCCTCCCGGATTCGGCGTTCCGGAACTCTGCAGCGAAGGCGAGCCGGCGAATCGTCTCGCCCTGGCTCAGCTGAATCGCGGATTCGGCTTGGCGCAGCCGGGCAACGGTGTCGATGAGCTCCTCCTCGGTGCGCTGGCGCTCGCTCAGCTCCTGTTGGGCGGTCGTGTAGAGCCGTGCGTTCTCGAGCGCAAGCGAGGCGAGTCTGCCGAACCGGGTGAGCAGCGCGACCTCCGCCTCGTCGAACGACCGCTCTTCCTCGACGCGGGCGAGACCGAGGACACCCGAGACGGAGCCGCCCGCCTCGAGCGGGACGCCGACGACGGCGCGGAACGGCGCCTCGTCGAAGGTGCGATCCCGACCGTTCCAGCGCCGATAGTCGTCGACGACGATCGGCGCACGCGTTTCCCAGACACGCCCCGCGACCCCGCTCCCTTTCGCGAGCGAGTGGCCGCGCCACGCCTCGAAGATCCCGGTGCCGACGCGGACCTCGAGCGTGGACTCGTCGGCACCCGCGACGTAGAGGTAGCCGTGGGGCGTGCCTACAAGCCCGCCGGCACGGTCGACGACGGCCTGCAGCACCTCGCCGAGGTCGAGGCGCTCGATCAGGCCGAGGGCGGTTTCGTGGAGTGCCGCCAGCTCCTCGCGCTCGTCCGGGACAGACGACGGCGCGCGGACGCGAAGCGCCGACTCCGCTGCCGCAGGCAGGAGGGTCACCGAGTGCTTATCGGACGAGCGTCGCCGGTGGCTGAGCGTGCTGGATTCCCTCGTTCGGGTGAGCGCGTGACCGAGCCGGCGGCCGCCTGTAGTCTCCGCTCCTTGGGTCTCGCCGACGTCCTCGCGATCCTCGTCTCCGGCCTCGTCGTCGGGGCGCTCGGGCGGTTGGCGGTGCCGGGGCCCGATCCGATGCCGATCTGGGCGACGATCCTCCTCGGCATCGTGGGGTCGATCGTCGGGGGAAGCGTCGCGCTCGCCGCAGGGTTCGGCTCAGGCTGGGTCTTCGTCCTCTCGGTGCTCGCAGCGACCCTGATCGTGATCGCCTACAGGCGCTTCGTGCAGAAGCGTGCGGTCACGGGTCCCGGCTCGCGCATCTAGGAGTTTCCCGCCCGGTGGCGGCGGGAATGCCGCTCGGGACAACAACGGAACAGGAGAAGGCATGGGCATCATCGCGTTCATCATCCTCGGACTGCTCGCAGGCCTGATCGCGAAGGCGATTCTGCCGGGCGACGACCCAGGCGGCCTGATCGTGACCGCCATCATCGGCATCGTCGGCGCAATCCTGGGAGGATTCCTAGCCCAGGTCCTGTTCGACGCCGATCCGTTGGACGAGTTCTTCGACATCAGCTCGTGGCTGACCGCGATCGTCGGGGCGCTCATCCTGCTCGTCCTCTACCGGGTGGTCGTCGGCAGGCGTCCCGTCACCTAGAACGAAAGGAGCCTGGATGGGCGGCATCAGCGTCGGAGGAATCCTCGTCATCCTGGGGATCATCCTCGCCATCTTCTGGAACCTCTGGATCGGCCTGATCATCGCGCTCGTCGGCCTGATCGCCTTCGGCGGGTTCGCTAGGGGCCGCTGGTACTGAGCTTCGCGGGCGCAGAGGCCGGCTGGGCGGCGAGCGGCTCGCGACCACGCGGAAACCGCCGGATCGCGGTGAGCCCCCAGTCGTCTCCGCGCCAGATGTAGGTCTGGAGCGAGACCGTCGTCTCGTCGCTCTCGCACACGAGCAGTCCTCGCGCTTCGCCGCGACGGTCGGGGCGCGGTTGGCCCAGACCGGGTGCGATCGCGACTGTGGCGCCGCGCAGGTCGCCGGAGACGACCTCGAACTCGTGCCGCTCGCTGACCGCCGCCTGATGGATGTGGCCGGCGAGCACCAGCTCGGCGCCCGCATCGACGAGCCCAGCGAGCACCCGGCTGCGTCTCGCCACCGGCTTCTTCCGCGTGCGCCAGGGTGCTCCCAGGAGGTGGTGATGGAGGACGACGACCCTGAGCGCCTGGGACGGCGACTGTGCGAGGCGGTGCGCTGCGTCTTCGAGCTGCGCAGCCCGGATCTTTCCCGACTGGTGCCGCCAGGGCCGGACGGAGTTGAGCCCGACGACATGGAGGCGCTCGGAGCTGTACGTCGGTTCCGTGGTCTCCCAGTGGCGCTCGAACTGTTCGTAGGTGCGAGTGAAACGGGCGATCGGCGTGTAGGGGATGTCATGGTTGCCGGGGACGGCGAAGATCGGCCGCCCAAGGCTCTTGAGGAACGCGGCGGCCCGCTCGTGCTGGGCGCGGCGGCCGCGGTGCGTGAGGTCGCCGCTGGCGACGATCAGCTCGGGGTCGATCCGCTCGATCAGGGCGGCGAGGCCCGGCTCGAGCCGCGGCTCCTCGCGCGTGCCCACATGGAGATCCGAAAGGTGGAGGAGTCGTGTCCGGGCGGGGGACACCGCCGGGGCAGGCTATACACTCACATCGTCGTGGATGAGCCGACCGAGATCTTCGATGACCTCTATCTCGGACTGCGGGCGGGCGGCGCACTCCGCAAGAAGCGGCGCGGCGAGCCGCTGACGAGCGAAGAGGCGGAGGCGCTCGGGCGCTGGCAGCGTCTTTCACGCGTGCGCAAGGCGATCACGCTCGGCGCGTTCGCGCTCGGCACGTTCGGGCTCGGTTTCACGATCGGCGGTCTCGTCTTCGGCAAGTGGCGGCGGGCGTAGCGCGCTAGCGCGTCTCGGCGTCCTGCGCCGGGAACAGCACCGTCGGCACCTCCTGTTCGGCCGGATTGCGCTCGAGTACCACAACCTCGAACAGCGTCGCCACTACGGCCGCGAGCGGGATCGCGAGGAGGACGGCGAGCTCGCCGAAGAGGATCGCCGAGGCTCCGACCGACACGATCACGAGCAGCGGCGAGAGGCCGACGGCGTCGCCGAGAACGTGCGGGATCACGAGGTAGTCCTCCAGCAGGCGGACGACCAGGACGACGACGCCAGCGGCGATCCCGACGCCGGGGGATTCGGTGAACCCCACCGAGACCGCGACCGCGCCGGCTGTGAAGGGGCCGATGACGGGAACGATCTCCACGACGCCCGCGAAGGCGGCGATCAGCAGCCAGAAGGGAAGCCTAATCGCCCAGAAGCAGATCGCCAGCACGGTTGCGACGAGCAGGATCAGCAGCGCCTGCCCCCGGACGTACGCGCCGAGCTTGAGATCGATCAGGTCCCAGGTGTCGCGGACTGTCCTTCGATGCGAGTGGGGGACAAGCGACGTCACGAGCCTGACCGCGTCGTCGCGCTCGAAGATCCAGTAGGCGGCGCAGGCGAAGACGAAGAAGATTCCGATCGCGATCTCGAACCCGAGCACCGTCAGCTCGAGCGCAGGGTCGAAGAGCTCTTCGACGCGCGGGAGACGCTCGAGGCGCTGGTTCAGCCAGATCAGGACGTCGCCCTTGAACCCGGTCTCGCTCG
>DASZCE010000165.1:0-3053 GCA_035943455.1 Gaiellaceae bacterium
CTTGCCGACCGTGTGATCGTCCTGCACCACGGCAAGAAGATCCTTGACGGGCCGACGGCGGACGTGCTCAGCGACGAGCTGCTGATCGGCATGTATCTCGGGATGGATCGCGCGCGCAAGCAGAGTGACATGCGCGGGTGAATTTTCACGAACCCGCGCGCGCTGCCCGCAACCGGCGCGCGTCTCCGGTCGGGACCGGACGATTCCTCTGCCGCCAAAGGGATCGGCTACCGAAGCCGGGTTTTCTCGACCTTGCCCCCGGGATTCCTCGGCAGCTCGTCTGCGAACATGATTTCGGCTGGGACCTTGAACTTCGCGAGCCGCTCCGCCGCGAACTCCTGCAGCTCCGCCTCTGTCGTGCCGCCGCCCTCGGCGAGGACAACGACCGCCCGGGCCACCTCCCCGTAGATGCGGTCGGGTTTTCCGACGACGGCCGCTTCAGCCACGGCCGGGTGCGCACAGAGGGCTTCCTCCACTTCGAGCGATGTGATCTTCTCCGCGCCGCGGTTGATCACGTCCTTGATCCGGTCGAGGACGGTGACGAAGCCCTCCCCGTCGATCGTTCCGAGATCGCCACTCCGTAGCCAGCCGTCGACGAAGGCTCCCTCGATCGCCTCCTCGTCGTGATAGCCCGCGATCACCGTCGCGCCCCGGAATTGGATCTCGCCCTCGTCGTCGGTCCGCACGTCGTCGACGGGTACGGCCACCCCAACGGCATCACCTGGCCGGTCGGCGATCCAGCCCGGCGGCGTCAGCACGGCCGGTGAGCTCGTCTCCGTCATCCCGTAGCTGATGCGGAAGTCGACGCCGGGCGCGAACGCTCGGACGCGGTCGACGAGCGAGCGGCTGACGAACGAGCCGCCACTCACGCACACGCGCAGGCCGCGAGCGCGGCGGCCGCCAGCGGCGTCGATCGCCAACGCGTAGATCGCAGGTGCGGCGTGGAGGAACTCGGCCGCTCCGGACGCGAGCACGTCGACGAGGCGCTCGGCATCGAAGCGGGGCATGATCGCGACGGCGCCGCCGGCCGCGAGGACCGGCAGCGTCTGACCGTTTAGCCCGGTTACATGGAAGAGCGGCGCCGCGACCACCGTGGTCTCGCCGGCCTGAAGCTCGAGACAGCGCACGTACGTCTCCGCCGCGCTCACCACGTTCAGGTGCGACTGGATCGCGCCTTTCGAGCTCCCGGACGTCCCCGAGGTGAACATGATGAGCGCGGGATCTTCAGCGCGTATGCTCACCGGCTCGAGCGGCCCACCGTCGCGGACATCCGAGAGCAGGTGAACGGATGACTGCTGCGATACCTTCGACAGCCACTCCGGCTCGGCAAGAACCACACGAGGCGAGCACCGCGCCAGCTGCCGCTCGAGCTCCCGTCCCGTGTACTTCGTGTTCAGCGTCACCGCGACCGCACCCGCGCGCCACGTCCCGATCACGCCGACGAGGAGGTCGAGGCAGTTTGCCGCCACGAACGCGACGCGGTCGCCGGGTTCCACCTGCAAGCGCTGTTGCAACGCCCCTGCAACCTTGGCCGACTCCTCCCAGAGCCGCTCGTACGTGACCGCGCGGCCGCCCAGCTCGGATGCGGCCGGCGCGGAAGCGTGCCGCTCCACGGCGCGCGCGATCAGTGCCGGGAGCGTCTCCGGCTGCTCAGCGTAGACGCGGAGGCCGTCGCGCTCGACGACCTCGGCTGCGTGTCGCGGCCACAAGGCCACGGCCGTGTTCTAGCGCAACTAGGGTGCGCCGTCGATGGCGGAGAAGCGGAAAGGCCGGCCGCTCCGGCGCGGCTCGCTGATCGCCGTCCCGACGCCGGCGTCGCCGCTGCTCAACCTCGAGCACCTCGAGGTCGGTTTTGCCTGGCTCGAGGAGCAGGGGTTCCGCGTCCGGCTCACGAAGCACGCGAACAACGGGGAGAGCTTCAAAGCCGGCCCACCGGAACTGCGGGCGAAGGATCTGAACGACGCGTTCGCCGACACGCACGTGGACGCGATCTGCCCGCTCGCGGGCGGACACTCCGCGCCGCAAGTGCTCCCATATCTCGACTACGAGCTCATAGCAGCGGATCCGAAGCCGTTCGTCGCGTTCAGCGAGCTGACCGTGCTGCACGCCGCGCTCCTCGGAAAGGCGGGGCTCGTGACCTTTTACGGGCCAATGGTGTCCGCGCTCGGCCTCTTTCCCGAGGTGACGCGGCGGTCGTGGCTGCGGGCGCTGACTACGACGGAGCCGCTCGGCATTGTCGACCCGGAAGGGCCGCCGGCGCGAACGATCGTGCCCGGAGGCGCGGAGGGAGAGCTCGTCGGCGGCACGCTGTCCCTCGTCGACACGCTGCTCGGAACGCCGTTCGAGATCGACACGCGCGGGAAGATCCTGCTGCTCGAAGACGTCGACGAGGAGCCGCCGCGCGTCGACCGCTTCCTAACACACCTGCGCAACGCCGGGAAGCTGCAGGAGTGTGCGGGGATCTGGCTCGGCGACTTCAAGCGCTGCGTTCCGCGTGCGCAGTCTCCGCTCTGGGAAGGCCACAACCTGACCGTGGAGGAGTTGATCGGCGAGCTGATCGCGCCGCTCGGGATCCCGGCCATGCATGGGCTGAGGATCGGCCACGGCAGCGAGGTGATGACGGTGCCCCTCGGCGTCCGCGCACGGCTCGACGCGGACGCCGGGCGGCTCGAGATACTGGAGCCCGCGCTCGCGAGCTGAGTCTCGAACCGGGGATTGACCGTTCCCTTCGCACCTGTCATAACCCTGGCAAAGGGAGGGAGAGGCGTCTGGGACGACTCCTCGTCAGCGAACCAATTCATGCCCGGACGGTCGGACGCATTCGTCCCCGTCTGCTTCCGCCCGGTGGCACGATCGCGGTCGTTTCGCCGGCATCGCCGGTTCTCGACACACGTTCGCTCCGTGACGGCCAGGACTGGCTCGAGCGACTCGGCTACGCCGTCCACTTCGCGACTCACTTCAACCGTCGCTGGGGATACGCCGCGGGACATCCGGAGGAGCGCGCCCGCGATCTGGAAGCGGCTTTCGCGAACCCAGCCGTCGATGCGGTGCTG
>DASZCE010000166.1:0-11092 GCA_035943455.1 Gaiellaceae bacterium
AGCGAGAACGAGACGGTCAGGGTGTCGATCTTGTCGGCCGCGGCCAGGACGCGACCGGGCTCGGTCGCGGGAAGCGGCCCGCCGGCCGAGTCGGGCAAGTACTGCTCGGCAATCGCGGCGGACACGGCCTCGGGGAAGCCGGCGAGCCGCGCGTACTCCGCGCCGATGTACCCCTCCAGCTCCGGAAACTCCCGCACCAGCTCCGAGGCCTGATCGGCCTTCGCGAGACGCGCCGCCTCCAGCGAGGCATCCCCGCCGCCGAGACCTTCGACCAGCCGCTCGAGCCGCTCGGTCTTGTCGGCGAACGTGCCGGCGCCGGCAAAGTACACGATCGAGCCGAGCCGCTCCGCCAGCGCCTCGATCCCCGCGGCGACGTCGCGCTCGAATGTGAAGGTGGCGTCGTCGAGCCGCCCCTCGAGGACCGTTTCGTTGCCGGCGCTGACGGTGTCGGGGTCGCCGCCGTTCGCGACGACGGCGAACCGGTTGCCGCCGAGCGGAAAGTAGCGCTGGTGCGACTGCATCGCCGTCTCGATCACGCGCTCGGGCAGCGAGAGGAAGCGCTCGTCGAAGCTGCCCTCGAGGACGAGCGGCCACTCGACCAGGTGGACGACCTCCCGCAGCTTGCCGAGCGGGTCCCGCCAGTCGCCGAGGGCGTCGAGCCCTTCCCTGATGCGCCGCTCGCGCTCGGCCGCGTCCGGCTCGACGTCGGCGGCGCGCAGTGCGTCCAGATAGGCGGCGGCGTTGGCGACGTCCAGCTCGCCGTAGGTGAAACGGTGGCCGTACGTCTTCGTGCCATGCCTCTCGATGGG
Organism: Gaiellaceae bacterium; assembly: GCA_035943455.1. Taxonomy (GTDB): domain Bacteria; phylum Actinomycetota; class Thermoleophilia; order Gaiellales; family Gaiellaceae; genus JACDAN01. Next base: position 810 of record DASZCE010000166.1, read on the forward strand.
GGCGTCGTCGAGCCGAGCGCACGTCCAGCGAAGCGGACGCGGAAACCGTCGCCCCGAGGCGTCCCAGCGCATCGTCTTGCCGAACCGGAGCCCCTGGACGATCGCGTCGAGCTGTCCCGGCAGGACCTCGCTGAGGGTCTGACCCCTGGACACGACCCCGAGGAAGCCGTCCCGCTCCTCCAGGTCCTCGACGGACACACCCTGGCGCTTCGCAAACCCTGCCGCCGCCTGCTCGCGCAAGGCGACCGGCGGGCCCTTGACCCATTCATCCTCGGTCCGCTCCTCCAGCCCGGAGACGAGAACCGCTAGGCGACGGGGACCGACGAAGACGCGTTCCGGCGCCGTGCCGAGGTGTCGCTCGCACATTGCCGGCAGCTGCGCCTCCGCCTCGTAGACCGCCGCAGCCGGCAGCTCCTCGCAGCCGATCTCAAACAGGAGCGACGGCATCGCGACTCCTGTCGCCCGCGGCGACTTCGAGGTATTCCTCGGCGACCCGCCGCGCGAGATCTCGCACGCGCGCGATGTACGACGCCCGCTCTGTCGCGGAGATCGCCCCGCGCGCGTCGAGCAGGTTGAAGGTGTGCGAAGCCTTGAGCACCTGGTCGTGCGCCGGCAGCGGCAGGTTCCTGGCCAGGAGGTGCACGCACTCCGCCTCGTGCTCGCCGAAGCGGCGCATCAGCGTCTCGACGGGAGCGTCCTCGAAGTTATAGACCGACCACTGGCGCTCGTACTCCCGGTATACGTCTCCCCAGGTCACTCCTGGCGTCCACTCGAGGTCGAAGGCAGTCCGCTTGCCCTGGAGGAACATCGCGAGGCGCTCGAGGCCGTACGTGATCTCGCCGGAGACGACCTCGACGTCCATCCCGCCGAGCTGCTGGAAGTACGTGAACTGCGTGACTTCCATGCCGTCGACCCAGACCTCCCAGCCGAGGCCCCAGGCACCGAGGGTCGGCCCCTCCCAGTCGTCCTCCACAAGCCTGACGTCGTGCCGCTTCGTGTCGATGCCGACCGCCTCGAGTGAACCGAAGTACTGGTCGAGGATGTCTTCCGGCGCGGGCTTGAGGATCACCTGCAGCTGGTAGTAGTGCTGAAAGCGGTACGGGTTCTCCCCGTAGCGACCGTCGGTGGGACGGATCGACGGTTGGACGTAGACCGTGCGCCACGGCTGAGGCCCAAGGCAGCGGAGAAACGTATCCGGCGTGAACGTGCCTGCACCGACCTCGGTGTGGTACGGCTGCATCACCACGCAGTCCCGGCCGGCCCAGTACGCCTGGAGCGCGGCGATCATGTCCTGGAAGTTCAGGCCCACGCGTCGCGCAATCCTACTGACGGGTCTTTCGCGTCAGCCCCCAGGCAGGAGCTCGTCCTCGACCCCCTGCGGACGGTACGTGGTGTACGTGACCCTCCAGCGGCCGTTGCGCTTCTCGAGCCACACGAAGAGGTCGAGCGCGACGTCGGTCGTCTGGCCGGTTGGGCCGGACATGTCCCGCAGCGGTAGCTGCGTCGTCACCGGGATCGCGACGCAGGGGCCGGCGTCCGACGAAGGCGCCTGGGGACATGAGGGCCGTTCCCGGGCCGGTCCCACCGACACGACCTTGCCGTAGCCACGGAACGGATCCTTCTCGGCGACGTGCAGCGCTTGCTCCTTCGCGTCCTGATCGTAGAACGAGTCGTCGCTCCCCCCACAGCCAACGACCGCGAAGACGGCGATAGCGGCCGAGACGACGCGCAGCACGAGACCGGTATCGACTCAGGCCGAGAGCGTCTTGAGGCGGAAGCCACCGTGGTACTCGTAGGAGGAAGCGATCACGGACAGCGCCTCGCGAGCGGCGCGCGCGCTCAGACCCGCGGCCGCGGCGTCGGCGAGCGGGGTGCGGAGCAGCGTCTCGATCCCGGCCAGCCCGCCAGGCGACAGGGCAATTGCGTCGGCGCGGCAGTTCGCACAGACGGCGCCGCCGGCCCGCGGCGAGTAGCCGACAAGACCTACCTCCGCTCCGCACTCCGCGCAGCTCGTCAGGTGCGGCAGGTAGCCCGAGAGCCACAGGAGCTTGAGCTGGAAGCTCAGGACGAGCGGGTCCGTCGCCGCCCGTTCCCCCGCTCTCGGCTCGGCCACGTCGAGCAGGTCGAGAAAGCGCGTCAGCGCCTCGAAGGCGCGGGAGTTGGCCTCCTGCTCCGGGAAGAGCCTGAGCATCGCCTCGAGGGCGACGAACCCGACGCCGAGGCGATACGGATCTTCGCGGGCCGGCCGGTGGGCGCGAACGAGGTCGACGCCCGTGACCGTTTGGAGCTCGCCCGATCCTTGGTGGAGGACGAGCTCGACGTGACTCAACGGTTCCAGCCTGGCCCCGAAACGCGACTTCGTCCGCCGGATTCCCTTTGCCAACGCGCCCACCCGTCCTCGCTCGCGGGTGTAGAGGTGCAGCACCCGGTCGGCCTCGCCGAACCGCAGCGAGCGCAGGACGACCGCTTCCGTCTTGTAACTGCGGCCCGCCACGCAACAAGTGTAGAAGCGCCGGCCGTCGGGGAAAGATGGGGCCGATGGCGCGCGTGCGGCTCTACACGACGCGGTGGTGCGGATACTGCGTGCGTGCGAAAGCGCTCCTCGAGCAGCGGCAGGTCCCGTACGAGGAGATCTCGCTGGACGACGACCCGGCGTTCCGGCAGACGCTCTTCGACCTCACCGGCCGCTGGACGGTGCCCCAGATCGTCGTCGACGACGAGCCGATCGGCGGCTACGTCGAGCTCTGGCGCCTCGACCAGACCGAGGGCCTCGAGAAGCTCGCGGCCTGACCAGGCGATCCGCCCGGTCGAGCTGCACGCGACCCGACGCGCCTCGCATGCGACACCGGCAGCCAGTCGACCCGGACGTGCGGCGGCGTCCGCAGGCTCAATGTCGAGCTCTGGGTCGTGTCGAGCCGGCGCGCGACGCGCGTCACCGCGAGGTGGCTGTGCGGCACAGACGGGTTGCTCGACGGGCGCCGGCGAGGCGGCTGCTTTTGGTTCCGCGTCAGGGGTTTCTCGCCGCGCAGATGCTCAGCCCTGTCGGAATGCGGCGCACGAAGGATGAGAAGGCTCGCTCCCAGTGCGGTGGACGGCGGCACGAACCGCACTTCGTGCGTCGCCAGCATTGAGGCGGTGGCGAGATGTGGGGACGCCCTAGCGAACCGTCAGCGGCGTCCCGACGGGCATCAGCTTCGCCAGCCGGAGGATGTGGCCGTTTCGCATCCGGATGCAGCCGTGCGAGACGCGGCCGGGCACGAGAGACGGCTGGTTCGTGCCATGGATGCCGATGAAGCCGCCGCCCGGCCAGTCCGTGAGGACCGCCGACCGCGCGCTCGTGCCGAACGCGATCGGCCCGTAGACGGGGTTCCCGAACCCGTAGAGCTGATTTCGGATGAAGAACTCGCCTCGAGGGGTCGGCCAGTAGGGCTGTCCCACTCCCACCGGCGCCCGAAAGGCCACCTTCCCACGGCGATAGAGCGTCGCTGTGAGACGGCGGCGGTCGACCACGAGCCGTGTCGTCACTTCCTTCCAGTCGCTCAGCGCTTTCCGCGGAACCCAGCCTGTGCGGTTCGCGGGCCGGATCGGGAGGCGGACCCTGATCCAGACGCCGCGTCTCGTGCGCCGCCCCTCCAGCACCAGCACGAGATTGGACGTCCCTTCGGGCGTCCATCGGGCGAGCTTGGCCACGGGCCGACTGCTCCTTCGCGGGGCGCTCCGGACGACGGTGTGCCGGATCACGAACGCCCAGCGGTACAGCTCCTGCCCGCCGCCACTGAGGACGAACCGGCTCCGCTTCAGCGGAGCTTGACCTGCTCCGGCTGTCACGGAGACGGGTACGGCGAGACCGAGCATGGCTAGCGCCGCCACGAACGTTCCGAGGCGAACCCCCATGAAGCGCGGCACCATACCGAACAAATCGGCCGGACGCTCGCGAATGTTTAGCGCTGCTAGCGAATCGTCACGGGCGTTCCGACGCGCATCAGGCGGTCCAGGCGGCGAATGGAAGGGTTCGGGAGGCGAACGCAGCCGTGCGAGACGCGTCCCGGAAGCATCCCGGGCCGGTTCGTCCCATGGATACCGATGAAGCCGCCGCCGGGCCAATCGGTCAGCACGGCTGAGCGACCGTTCGTACCGAAGGCGATCGCTCCGTAGATCGGATCGGTGAACCCGGTAAGGCGCTCACGGACGTAGAACCGGCCGGCGGGGGTGGGCCAGCGCGGCTGCCCGACACCGATGATCGACCGGAACACCGGACGGCCCCGCCGGTAGAGCGTGACCCGGAAACGGGATCGATCGATCACGAGATGGGTGTCGACCGCGCTGAAGCCCGTGACGGCGTCTCGCGGAATCCATCCGGAGGAGCCGTTCGGCAGGATCGGGAGCTGCACCCGAAGCCAGTAGCGGCCGTCGGAGCCGATCGTTCCCGCGAGGAGGTAGACCACGTGGCGTACGTGCTCGGGCGTCAGGCGGTGCAGGCGCGTGACGACAGGCGCGGCGTCCGTCGGCCCAGCGCGCACGCTCACCGAGCGCAGCAGCGTCGCGGTCTGCGAGCGCCCGCTGACGCTCGACAGCCCGAACGTCCGGGCCGCACGGCGGCCGACGTGAACGTAGACGGTGAGCGCAGGAGCGGTCGCCCCGCCGGCGACGGCAGTGAAGCGGAGCGTCCAATCCCCCACCTGGCTCGCCGACGGAAACCAGCGCAGCACCGCTTGCGCGGGAGCGTCCGAAACGTGCTCGAGCTGCGCCCCGGCGGGAAGAGCGCGGGCGCCGATCCGAGTCGACGACCCGACCGGGCCCGACGCCTCGAGCGGGATCGCGAGCTCGCGTCCCGGCGCGGCGAGAAAGGCCGAGTGATGCTCCGGCGTCGCTCCCTGCCAGAGGACTCCGTCGCTCGCGGGCGCCCCGCCGGCGGTCGCGAGCCCCAGCACGACGAGCGCGACAACGAGCGCCGCCGGCCGCCCTGCTTGTCCTTCTGGTACCTGCATCCGCCTGCGACCCCGTGCCTCTTCTAGCAAAGAGAGGGCGACCCTCGAGGGCCGCCCTCTCGTACCGATCTCCCCAGTCGGTCTAACCGGTGAAGGGCGGCCGCGTGCGCGCCCGGACCCGACCCTTCGCCCCTTTCCCCTTCTTGGCCTTCTTGACCTTCTTCGCCTTCTTCTTCTTCTTCGGGCCGTACTGATCGATCGCCGGACTCTGCTTGAGCACCCTGACGACTCTCTTCGGCGTCACGACGCGCTTGACGCTGACCACCGCGTCACGGCCGGCCGAAGCCGCGTATCCCACGCCGCCCACAGAGGCCAGTGCCATGAGCATCACCGCGGTCAGCGCACCGACGAAGGCCACGCGAAGCGAGCTGCCCGCTCGGGTGCGGCCGCTCGTCCTCAGACGTGCCTCGAGCCGGTGCACCAGGTCAGGGGACGGCTCGGGCCGCGCTGCCTTCAACTCGGCCTCGAGATCGAACGGCACCTGCCGTCTCCGCCAGTACCGCATTTCAGTGAACCCCCTCATTGCTCGCCATTTGCACCTATTACCGGGATGCCTCGTGTTTCCTTACAGCCGCTTCGTCGTCGATCGCAAAGGTCTCCCTGAGACGGCCGAGCGCGCGGTGGAGGGCGACCTCGATCGCGTTCGTCCGCGCGCCGAGCAGCTCCGCGATCTGGCGCGCGGTGAGGTCGGCGCCGTAGCGGAGCGCGATCAGCTCACGGTCCCGCTCGTCCAGCGTTCCCACGGCGCGGGCGACGGTCAGGCGCCGGACCGTGTCTTCCTCGAGGTCGGAGGGGATGGCCTCGTCGGCCCCCTCGCTCGCGAACTCCATTCTCGCGCCTCGCCCGTCGACGCACCGCTTCGCAATCCCCAGCAGCCAGGCGACGGGCTCGCCTTTCCTCGGGTCGTAGCTCTTGCGGTAGCGGAGAGCGCGTTCGAACGTCTCGCTGGTGAGGTCCTCGGCATCGGGTCCATCCCCGACCCGATAGGCGACATACGCATAGACCCGCCGGATCAGCGGCTCGGGATTCGCGAGCGGGTCCCGGCGCAGCATCGCTAGGCCGGCTGATCCCGGCGAAATGCCTGGAGCTCGGGGCTGCGCGGGTTGAGGCGGAGCGCCTCGGCGAGCGCAGCCTCCTGTGCGGCGCCGGTCGTCGCCTGCGCCAGGTCGAACCACAGCTGCCAGTCGCTCGGCTCCTTGGCGATCGCCTTGCGGAAGCTACGGCGGGCTGCCACGAGCTCACCGCGCGCCAGCTGGGCCTCCCCGAGCCGCTGCCACGGCTCGGACGACCACGGAACCCAGCGCCGTGCCTTCCTCGCCTGCTGCTCTGCCTCGGCGTATTCCGGCGGTGACGACTCCGCGGCCTGCTGGCTTGCGGCCGTCGCGCTGGCGCCCACGAGCCCGACGAAGGCGACCCCCGCGAGCACGATCGCAACCGCCGCGCCGAGAAAGCGCGTCCTCCGAGCCGGGAGAGGAGGCGCCGACGCGGTCGACCGGAGGGCAATGAGCGCGGCGCCGCACGCGAGCGCCGGCAGCGTCACGCCGGTCAGCTCCCAGTCCCAGTCGATTCCGGCGTGGACGAGATAGGCGGCGTACGCGCCGATCGCACCGACGGCGAATGGCTCTCTGCGAACGGCGAAGGCGGCGACGACCGGCGTGACGAGCACGACCACGAGCAAGGCGAAACCGACGGCGCCCAGCTCGGCAAGCATCTCGAGGTAGACGCTGTGCGCGTCGCGGACGATGTGCGGGATCGGCCGGTGGAGGTTCCAGTACTGCTCGTACGTCCCCGGCCCCGAACCGAGGATGGCGTCGTCCCGATACTGGTCCCACGCGGCCTCCCAGAGCTCCGGGCGGTAGCTGCCGGAGAACGAGAACAGCCGTCGCTCCAAATTCGCCGACTCCGGCGGAGGCAGCTTGAACGCGTCATAGGCGTCTCGGACGAGCCCAGCGGGACCGCCGAAGTTCACGAGGACCGCTCCGGCCGCTCCCACCACGAGCAACGCAAGCACCGTCGCGAAGGCCAGGCGGTAAGAGCGAGAAGGGGTGACCCGGCGCTCAGCCACGGTCAACACGACGGCCGCCGCCGCCGCGAGCAGGGCGCACCCCACGATGATCAGCGCGACGGCGCGTCCCTGGTCGACCGCCGCGGAGAGCGGCGAGTCGCGCTTCGTCAGTGCCTCGGAGCTGAACGAGGCCCAGAGCGCGAGCGCAGCCGGGATGGCGACCGCGATCGCCGAGACGACGAGGTGAAGGCGACGCGGATCGAGCGCGAACGCGGCCGCAAAGCCGAACGCGAGCGCGACCCATGCTCCCCGGCTGAACGTGAAGAACACCGTGCAGAGCAGAACGGGGAACGCCGCGGCGGCGAGGCACCGCGCCGCGATCGTTCGCTCTCGGGCGACGAGGCCGAGCGCGAGCAGCGCTCCCATCGCGGCGAAGATCCCGAGGCCGTTCCAGTAGCCGAGCGGCTCCGACAGCCGGTAGGTCGCCACGGGATCGTACGTGCCCAGGCGGTCGGGAAAGAGTCGCGTGGCGAGCCCGTAGGTCGAGACAACAGTGATCGCCGCGAGGACGCCGCGGATGAGCGCGGGCGCCGTCGCTCGCCGAATGACGACGAGGAGCGCCGCGGCAGCACCGAGGTATCCGAGCATGCGAAAGCCCTCCAGCGCCGTCTGCGTCGTGTTCTCGGTCCAGGCGAGCGCGAGCCAGGTCCAGCCGGCGAGGCCTGCGAGGGCGCCGAGAAAGGCTGCGCCGAGCGCGCCTCCACGCAGCTCCACACGGTCGAGCAGCAGCCACGCTGCGACGACCCACAGACCGATGAGGCCGGTCCACCCCCAGCTCGGCGCGAAGTAGCCGCCGTCGGCAGCGGCGAGTGCGCCAATGCCCACGGCTGCGGTGACGCCGACGGCGAGCGAGCCGATGTCCGGAGTGGCCGTTCTCGCACGCGCCGCAGGCGCGGCCGCGTCAGCCATCGACGCTCGAAAACTGGACTCGGCGCACCTCGTCAGAGGGTACAGCGGCGTCCAGCCGGAGCCGCGACCCCCCTACGTGTCGCGGGCTTCGGCGTACCAGCGGAACGTCTCGGCGATCCCCTCTTCGAGCTCGATCTCCGGCCTCCATCCCAAGGTGGCCTCCGCCGCCCGGGAGTCGATCGCGCTGCGGTCGAGCTCTCCGGCCCGCAGTGGTTCCAGCTCCGGCTCGACTTCCCGTCCGGCAACACGCTGGAGGACCTCGAGCAGCTCGAGCACGGAGACCTCTTTACCCCAGCCGACGTTGAACGTCCCGCTGACGTCGCCGTCGGCGGCGAGGGTGAACGCGCGCGTCACGTCGGCGACGTGGACGTAGTCGCGGGTCGGCGTCCCGTAGCCGTAGACGGTGGGAGGGCGGCCGTCGAGCAGGCGATCGCTGAAGATCGCGACCACTCCTGCCTCTCCATGCGGGTTCTGCCGCGGTCCGTAGACGTTGCCAAGGCGGAGCACGACGTGGCTCAGGCCGTGGGAACGCGCCTGCGTCGCCACGAACGCCTCACCGGCGAGCTTGGACGCGCCGTACGGCGAGAGCGGCGCCGGGACGTGGCTCTCCGGGGTCGGAATCGGTGCGTCGTTGCCGTAGAGCGCCCCGCCCGTCGACGCGAACAGGACACGCGCTTCGAGTGCCGCGGCGGCCTGGCAAACGTTGAACGTGCCGCGCACGTTCGAGTCGAAGTCGAGGTCGGGATTCGTCACCGAGACCGTGACGCTCGCCTGCGCCGCGAGATGGCAGATCAGCTGGGGGCGGAACTCCTGGAGGACCTTGCTCAGGCGCCCGGCGTCTGCGACGTCGCCCTGCTCGAGGTCGGCTGTCGCGGCGACGTGTTCCCGGCGACCGGACGAAAGGTCGTCGACGACGAGGACGGTATCGCCGCGGGCGAGGAAGGCGTCCACGACGTGTGAGCCGATGAATCCGGCTCCTCCGGTGACGACGACGCGGGCCGTCAAGCCGGCGCCGGTTGACAGGTGGGGCAGTAGAACGTGCCGCGGCCGGCGACGCGAGTTCTGAGGATCGGAGTCCCGCAGCGAAGGCACGGCTCGTTCTCGCGGCCGTAGACCCGCAGCTCGTCCTGCATCGATCCGCGCGCGCCTGCGGGAGTGCGGTAGTCGCGGAGCGTCGTTCCCTGTCGGGCGATTCCGGCGCGAAGCGCGTCCTTGATCCCACGGTGGAGCCGGCGGATCTCCGGGCGGGTGAGCTCGCCCGCCGGCGTCAGCGGATGGATTCTCGCCCGCCAGAGCGCCTCGTCCGCGTAGATGTTCCCCATTCCGGCGGCCGCACGCTGGTCGAGGATCGCCGCCTTGACCGGGGCACGGCGACCGTGGAGCCGGGAGGCGAGAACGGCGGTCGTGAAGGCGGATTCGAGCGGTTCTTCGCCCAACCGCTGCCGCAGGTAGGCGGAGTCCTCACCCGGCTCGAGCAGAACCCACTGACCGAACCGGCGCACGTCGCGATAGGTGACGTCCGACCCGTCGTCTAGTGTGACAACTGCCCGCCGGTACGGATCGTCCTGGAGCGCTCCGTTGCGGTGGTGCCCAAGCGACCCCGTCATCCGGAGGTGAATCAGGAGTACACGACCGCTTCGAAACCGAAAAACCAAATACTTGCCGCGTCGCTCGAGCGACTCGACCACCTCTCCGTTGAGCTCGGCGGCGACCTGCTGAGGCTCCAGCGGACGCGTTAGCCTCGGATCGCTGATCTCGACGTGCTCGAAGCGCCGCCCCGCGAGTGCCGGTTCGAGGTTCGCGCGAACCGTCTCGACCTCGGGGAGCTCGGGCACGGCGCAAGCGTAGCCCGGAGCCGCGGCTCTACGCGAGCGTGTCGAGGATCACGCCGCTCGTCGCCGGCTCCTCGTCGACGATGTCGTACGCCGCGACCACGTCGGCGGCAGCCGCTTCTGCCGCCGCCTCGTCCTCCGCGTGGACCTCGGCGACGACCTCGCCCGGCTGCACACGGTCGCCTCGCTTCTTGAGGCAGACGATCCCGACCGCGTGATCGATCCGATCGTCCTTCGTGACCCTGCCCGCACCGAGCCGCATCGCGGCAACGCCGACGGCGAGCGCGCCGAGGCGACCGACGTACCCCCCGCGGTCCGCGGCGACGGGCCGAGCGACCTCACCGAGCTCGCGGTCGCCTCCGCCGCGCACCTCGTCGCCCTCTGCGACGGAGCGCCGGAGGACGCCGCGCGGTCCCGCACGGAGGACGCGCTTCGCGACGGCTCCGCACTTCGAGCCTACGAGCGCTGGGTCCGCGCACAGGGCGGTGA
>DASZCE010000167.1:0-2091 GCA_035943455.1 Gaiellaceae bacterium
GGCGTAGACGATCTTCTCCTGGAAGACGCCGTTGAGGATGTAGAACTCGCCGATGAAGTTGGCGGAGCCGGGCATCGCGAGCAGCGCCATGGTGGCGATCATGAACAGCGCCGCGAGCACCGGGGCGCGCATCGCGAGTCCGCCCATCCGCGTGACGTCGTCGTTGCCCGTTCGCGCCACCAGTACCACGGCGATCAGCATCAGCGGGGCGACGACGAGCCCGTGGTTGACCATCTGCAGCACCGCCCCATCCGCCCCGTCGGGCCGCAGGCTGAAGATGCCGAGCGTGATGAAGCCGAGCTGGGCGATGGAGGAGTAGCCCAGGATCAGCCGGACGCTGGTCTGGCTGAAGGCCATCACCGAGCCGTAGAGGATCGAGGCGACCGCGATCACCAGGACGAGCTCCTGGAAGTGGTTCGTTGCCTCGGGGAAGATCGGCAGCACGACCCGCAGGAAGCCGTAGGCGCCGACCTTGGAGAGCACGCCGGAGAAGAGGGCGAGCGCCGGCAGCGGGGCGACGCGGTAGGCGTCGGGCATCCAGCCGTGCAGCGGGAAGGCGGGCATCTTCACCAGGAAGGCCGCGGCGAAGAACCAGAAGATCCAGTACTGGCTGCCGCTGCCGAGTGGATCGGCGGCGAGATGCTGGATGTTGAAGTCGACCGCTCCGGCGTCCGCTGCCAGCACCCCCGTCGCGATCGCGCCGACCAGCATCAGCAGCGAGCCGACCAGCGTGTAGACGATCATCTTGATCACGGCGGGCTGCGGTCGGATCCTTCCCTCGCCCTCCTCCGGCCGCCCCGGATGCTCGGTCCCCCAGGACCCGAACAGGAAGTAGAACGGGATCAGCATCAGGTCGAAGAAGAGGACGAAGAGGATCAGGTCCTGGGCGCAGAAGGCGCCAAGCACGGCCGTCCCGGCGAGCCCGAACATCAGGAACCAGATGCGCGGGCGCTCGGGCCTGTTGATGGCGGACCAGAGCGTCGCGGCGAACCAAAGGACCGTCGTGAGCAGGACGAGAAAGAGGCTGATCCCGTCGATCGCGAGCTCGTAGCGGACCCCGAGCGTCGGGATCCAGCTCTCGTCGACGGTGTGCTGCAGGCCGCCAGACGGATCGAACCTGACGATGATGTCGATCGCGAGGGCCAGCGCGACGAAGGGGCCGAGCAGGGCGACCCAGCCGGAAACCCGGCTGGGGAAGAGACAGGCCAGAAGCCCGAACGCGAGCGGGGCCCAGAGCAGAATCTGGATCACGAGGCCGACCTCTGGTGACGGGCTCGCTCGAAGGTGTCCTTGCGCGGCATCACGACTGCAATAGGAAGTAGAGGGCGAGGCCGGCGAAGCCGGCGACGAGCAGCAGCGCATAGGAGCGCAGGTAGCCCGACTGGGCACCCCGGACCCCGGCGTTTGCGCCGCGCGCCACGTCCGTTGCCGCTACGACGAGCCCCTGCACGACGTAGCGCTCGAAGATCGAGTTGGCGAAGCGGCCCAGCGCGAGTGAGGGGCGGACGAAGAGCAGGTCGATCGCCTCGTCGAAGTACCACTTGCGCTCAAGGAAGTCGTGGAATGCGCGTAGGCGGCGGACCAGCTCCGCCGAGACTCCGGGCCGCGCGATGTACATCCAGTAGGCGATCGCGATCCCGACCAGCGAGAGGGCGCCGCCGACGAGCAGGCCGAACCAGGCGGCGCCCTCGGACGGGGCCACCTCGGCGAACGTCGATCCCTCGAACGTCGGCTCGAGGAAGCTCTCGACGACGTGATCGACACCCGGGATCTGCAGGAAGCCCGCGAACAGCGAGCCGACGCCGAGGATCGACATCGCCACCTTCATCGGCCACTCCCGCTCGGCGATCTGGTGGCTCGAGCCGGGGAAGCCGACGTCCGTGTCCTCGCGCTCGCCCGTCATCGGGTTCTCTGGCTCGGCGTGGTGGATGTGCCCGTGCTCGAGTTCCCGCGCCTCCTCGCAGGGCTCGCCGTAGACCACCCGGAAGCCGATCCGGAAGGCGTAGAAGGCCGTGAGCAGCGCGCCCAGGTAGCCGCCGATCACGAACAGCCAGTACCAGCCGCCCCGGTCGGCCGCGAAGACCAGGATCT
>DASZCE010000168.1:0-5753 GCA_035943455.1 Gaiellaceae bacterium
GTAGACGTTGTCGAACCACGTGTCGTACTTGGGCACGAAGTGGCTCCACTGCATGATCCGAAGCGTCCCCGCCAGCTCCTTATGCCGGTACTTCGGCACTCCCGCCACTGCGGTCTTGGCGCCGCTTCCTCCGTAGACGAGCACCACCGCCCCGAGGCCGGCGCGCCGGAGCAGATCGCGCCTCGTCAGCTCGTCCTGGACCTTCGTGATGTCGACTCGCTCACGACGGTCCTTCACTCAGATCACCTCCCGTGCATCAGGTTTGTGGGTGGGTACTTGGTTGTTTTCCTTCTTTTCCTCCTTTCTCAGATCAGCGGAATGCCCCGCCGGTAAAGCCGGCGATGAAGCGGTTCAGGAAGACGTTGTAGAGCAACGCGAGCGGGATCGCTGGAATCAGCGTCGCCGCCATGAGCGCACCCCAGTAGAAGACGTCCCCGCGTATGAGTTCGGTCGGCACCCCGGCCGAGACGGTGCGGGCGTCCGTGCTCGAGATGAACGTGATCGCGTACACGAACTCGTTCACGACCAGGGAGAACGAAAAGATCACCACGGTGAGGATGCCCGGGACGGACAACGGAAAAACGACGCGCGCAAGCGCGCCCAGCCGCGACGCGCCATCGACGAGCGCTGCATCCTCGAGATCGGGCGGAATGGTCTTGAAGAACCCCATCAGGAGCCAGGTCGAGAAGGGGACGGTGAAGGAGGGGTAGACGAGGATCAGCGACCAAAGGCGGTCGTGGAGGTTGAGCTCCGCGACGACGCGGTTGAGCGGCAGGAAGAGGAGCGTCGGTGGGACGAGGTACGTGAGGAAGATCCCGACGCCGACGCTCTGGCCCCACCGGCCCGAGAGGCGGGCCAGCGCGTACGCCGCCGGCAGCGCCAGGACGAGCGTGATCGCGACGACGACCGCGCCGACGAGGGCGGTGTTGGCCAGCCATTTGTCGTACTGCGTCTGCTCGAAGAGGAAGCGGAAGTTCGAGGTCGTGGGGGAGCCGTCGTTGAACTTGAAGGGGACGTTTTCGACGCTGTAGAGGTCGTTGTCGCCGCGCAGCGCGGTCATCAGCATCCAGTAGAAGGGGAAGGCGAGGACGATCGCGAACGGGCCGACGATGAGGTAGCTGACGAGGTTCTCTCGCGCGCGGCTCACGTGACCTCGACCCGCCGCGCGAACCGCAGCATCAGGATCGCGACGAGCGCGAGTGGTGGCAGGAGGTAGAGCGAGATCGCCGCGCCCTCGCCGAGCGCGCTGCCGTTGATGCCGGTGTCGAACGCCCACGTCGTCAGCATGTGCGTGCTGTTGAACGGCCCACCGTGGGTGAGTACGTAGACGACCGTCATATCGGTTGCCGTGAAGACGATCCCGAAGAGGAGCGCGACCAGCGCGATGGGCAGCTGGAGCGGCATCGTCACGTACCAGAACTTCTTGAGGCCCGTCGCGCCGTCGACGCGCGCAGCGTCGTCGATCTCGGGAGGCATCGAGGCGAGGCCCGCGATGAAGATCACCGTCGCGAACGGCAGGATCCGCCAGGCGTGGGCGAAGATGATCGCCGCCATCGCGAGGTTGGGCTCACCGAGCCACTGCGGCGGGTCGATCGGCTCGATCGGCGAGATCTGGATAGCTCCGGGCCAGAAGTCGCGCGCGAAGATCCAGTCGACCGCGCGGTACGGGAAGAACGCCGGGCCGCCCGGAACGATGTCGTGTGTGAGCGTCCAGTTCACGACGCTGTAGAGCGGATGGAAGATCCAGAGGAACCCGACGGTGCTGAGTGCGACGGGCGTCGCCCAGGGAAGCAGGATCAGCAGCCGCAGGATCCACTTGCCGCGGAAGTCACGGACGAGCGCGTGCGCCAGCACGCCGGCGCCGACAAGGACGATCGCCTGGGAGACGAGGGTGAAGATGACGGTGTTCCGCAGCGCGCGGCGGAAGTTCTCGCTGTCCCAGGCGTCGAGGTAGTTCCGGAAGCCGACGAACTCGCCCGTCAGCGAGCCGGCGGTCGCGTCGGTGAAGCTCAGGTAGATCGCGAGGATGAGCGGCGCGCCGACGAGCACCGCGATAAAGAGAACGGCGGGGGCGATCAGCAGGGGCCCGAGGAAGCGCCGTTCCTCGAAGACGTCCTGCCACCGGCGACCGCTCGCTACAACTGCCAAGGCCCGACGATCGTAAACATTGAAACCTGCAGCGGTATGGTTCTTGACCGATGGCCGAGATCGAGCTTGACCAGCTGACGAAGGTCTACGGTGACGGCACTCGAGCCGTCAGGGAGCTCGACCTCCAGATAGCCGACGGCGAGTTCGTCGTCCTCGTCGGGCCGTCGGGTTGCGGGAAGACGACCGCGCTCCGGATGGTGGCGGGACTCGAGCCGATCACCTCGGGCGAGGTGCGCATCGGCGGCCGCGTCGTCAACGACCTCCCGCCCAAGAACCGCGACGTGGCGATGGTCTTCCAGAACTACGCCCTCTACCCGCACATGTCGGCGTACAAGAACATGGCGTTCGGGCTCAAGCTGCGAGACGTTCCGAAGGGCGAGATCGACCGGCGCGTGAAGGATGCCGCGCAGATCCTCGGCCTCGGGGAGGTGCTCGCCAAGCGGCCGCGGACGCTCTCCGGCGGGCAGCGGCAGCGCGTCGCGATGGGGCGCGCGATCGTGCGCGAGCCGCAGGCCTTCCTGATGGACGAGCCGCTCTCGAACCTCGACGCGAAGCTGCGGGTCGAGATGCGGGCGGAGATCGCCCGCATCCAGCGCGACCTCAGCGTGACGACGATCTATGTCACGCATGACCAGACGGAGGCGCTGACGCTCGGCGACCGCGTCGCGGTCATGCGCGGCGGCGTGCTCCAGCAGTTCGACGTTCCGCAGCGGCTCTACGACGAGCCGGTCAACCTCTTCGTCGCCGAGTTCATCGGCTCCCCGGCAATGAACCTCGTCGGCGCCGACATCGTCTCGGCAAACGGTCGGTTGGAGGCGCGGTTCGGCGAGCATCGTCTCGCCATCGACGACGCGGTCGTCCGCGGCCGGCGCGCGCTCCGGTCCTTCGAGGGCAAGCGCGTGATCCTGGGCATCCGTCCGGAGGATCTCGAGGATGCAGCGGCTACCGACGGCGCGGCCGAGGACCGCCGTATCTCGGCCGTCGTCGACATCCGCGAGGACATGGGCTCGGAGGTGTTCGTCCACTTCGGCGTCGGGGCGCCGCCGGTCCGCAGCAAGGAGGTCGAAGCCGCGGTCGGCGCCGAGGCGGTCGAGGCGACGGCCGAGCAGGCGCGGAAGCAGGGAAGCCTGTTCGTGGCGCGCCTGCCCCGCGGCACACGGGCCCGCGAGGGCGATCGAATCGACCTTGTGGCGACGGCGGACCGGCTGCACTTCTTCGATCCGGAGAGCGGTCGAGGGATCTACGGGGAGGCCTAGCTCCCCGCTCCCAGTACGACTTGGATGCCGTTGAAGAGCCCGTGCATGATCATCGACGGGTAGATGCTCTGAGTCCGGCTGCGAACGAACCCGAGGGCTGAGCCGATCACGAAGAAGACAGGAATACCGTCGACGATTCCGTGGGCGAGCGCGAACGCCAGGCTCGTCACGACGACCGCCGCGATGTCGCCGAACTGAGCCAGCAGCCTGAAGCCGAGCCCTCGGTAGATGAGCTCTTCGACGGCGGGAACGACGACCGCAGCAAGGACGAGGTTCAGCAGGAAGGGCGCCAACCGGTTGACGGTGAGGCGCTCGGGATCGAGGCCCTGCTCCTCGCCGGCGTGGAAGATCAGCTCGAGGATGGCCGCGACGATCCACATGGCGACGAACGCGCCCAGCGCAATCAGCGCCGCCCGCTTCCAGTTTCTCGGCCGGCGCAGCGCAAACGCCTCGCGGACGTCGAGGCCCGTCGCGATCAGGAGCACGAGGCCGAGCAGGAGCAGGTAGAGCGCGACGCCGACGGCGACTGTGTCGTACTGGTAGAAGACGTTCGGGTCCGGCTCCGAATCCGACGCCGCACGACCGCCGAAGCTCAGCACCGCGATCGAGCCGACGAGGACCCACCACCAGACGAGCCGTCGCTGGAGGGTCTGCTCGCTCACGCGACCCACTGCCAGAGCGCCCACTGCACGCAGACGATGCCGAGGAACATCGCGCTGACCACGACGAGCGGCGCGCGCGCGCGGGTACGCTCAGCCAGCACGGCGAGCGCGAGGAAGTAGGGGAAGACGACGAGGCCGAACCGCGGTAGCGAGAGCAAGGGCCAGCGCTCGCTCGGGACCGTGAGCGGTATGGCGAGGCTGAGCGCGGCGAAGACACCGTAGGCGGTGCCGAACGTGCGCCAGGCTACGACCGTCAGCGCGACGAAGAGCACGAGGAACGCAAGCTGCTCCAGATTGACGGCGGCGACGCGATCGGGATCCGCGTCCTGGACCGCCGGCCAGTACCGGGTTGCATCGGATGCGGACGCGAGCTGCCGCACACCCGCCCAGCCCGCGCGGAGGCCGTCCCAGAGACCACCGAAGGGCCCCGCCCACGAAACATGGCGCGACCAGACGTCCTCGGATCGGATGAACGCCCACGGATCATCGAGGCGCCACCACAGGAAGAGCGGGTAGAGCGCGAAGAGCGCCGGTGCCGTCGCAAGCCGCACGAGTGCGGAGGCACGCTGCGAAGACGTCCAGGCGAGCACGACGAGTGCCGGCAGCAGGGCGATCCCGAGTGGCCGCGTCAGCCACGCGAGCCCAGCGGCGATCCCGGCGGCGAGGAACCTGCTCTGCTCGGCGAGGACGAACGCGGCCAGCGCCAGGCAGAGGAAGAGCGACTCGCTGTAGACCGCGCCGAGGAAGACCGCGAACGGGAACACTGCGAGATAGAGCACCGCTCGCCTCGCTCCCTCGTCCCCCAGCCGCGGGAGAGCAAGCCGGTAGAGGAGGCCGAACGAGGCGAGCGTCGCCGCCAGCGAGATGACGACGCCCGCGAGGACGTAGTGGCCGAGCAGAACGCGCCCGAGCACGCCCGTAAGCAGCGGGTAGAGAGGGTAGAACGCGGCGGTCGCCTCCTCGGCCGAGCCGTAACCGTGCTCTGCGATCCGCAGGAACCAGACGCTGTCCCAGCGAGCCCAGACGTCGACGAGAAAGCCGAGGTCGCGGGTCAGCTCGGGCCGGTCCCAGCGTTCGGCGCGCGGATGCCGGTTCGGTTCGAAGAGGAGGAACGCGGCGACGACGCCGGCCCAGATTGCCGCGCGGCTCCACAGGAAGACGTCGAGAATACGGCGGATGGCGCCACGCTACTTCACGCTCACCCAGGCAAACGATGCTCTGCGCGAGCTTCGGCCGCTCGCCCAGCAGATGGTCGAACGTCGCCGCGAGCTGGTCGAAGCTCAGGCCCGCCGTGCCGCTCTCGGCGCCCAGGTCGGTACCAACGGCGGCGATCTGACCCCGTCCGACTTCGCCGAAGCCGACGCCGAGCTCGAGGCGGCCGCCGCGGCGCTCGCCGCCTGCATCGAGCCGATCCAGGCCGCTGGCGCTCTGATCAAGGATCTCGACCGCGGCCTGCTCGACTTTCCGGCTCTTCGCGACGGCGAGGAGATCCTCCTCTGCTGGCACGTCGGCGAGGACGAGATCCGCTACTGGCATGGCGTGGACGAAGGATTCGCCGGGCGGAAACCGCTGAGCGACATTGGTTTGGATGATTAGGGTTCCGCCCGGCGATAAGACGGCCACGCCGGCAAAGCCGTCCTGGCCTCTCCGGGCGGAAACCGCTGAGCGACATCGGTTTGGATGATTA
>DASZCE010000169.1:0-1924 GCA_035943455.1 Gaiellaceae bacterium
GAGCTCAGCGTTCTCCCCGTCGACGTACGCCTGCACATCGAGCGGGTCGATCCGGAGCTCCGCGATCTCGATCACGGCTCCTCGCACCTGCTCCTGCACGCGCACGCCGCGACGCGCCGCAGCGCGGACGCGCGCCACGAGCTCGCGCATCGAGAACGGCTTCACGAGGTAGTCGTCGGCGCCGAGATCGAGCGTATGTATGCGGTCATCCTCGCTTCCGCGTGCGCTGACCACGATCATCGGCGTGCCGATTCCTTCGGCGCGGGCGACCTCGATCAGCCTCCAGCCGTCCATCGCGGGAAGCATGAGGTCGACGACACAGACATCCGGGCGCTCGAAGCGAAGGCGGGCGAGTCCGGTCTGTCCGTTCGAGACGAGGTACGGCTCGAATCCGGCGGCCGAAAGGTGGCTCGCCATCCCCTTGGCGATCACGTCGTCGTCCTCGACGATCAGAACCTTCGCCATCGTGAGGGATCTTCGCCCGAAGCCGGTCGCCCGGGGGTACCCGCGTGGTGAAGAGGTTGTAACGGAGCAGTGAAGATCAGGCCGCCAAAGGCCGCCGCAGCTCGTCGCCAAGCCCCCACGGGACCACGTACGCACGCTGCGTGGATCTGAGGCACGCGACGACGGCCGCCTCCCGCTTCGCGCATGCGAGCAGCGTCTTCCAGCTCCGGAGATGCTCGAGCCGGTGAAAGTCTCCGGTGGCGACGCCGGGGAGCCCCGCCTCGGCGACCCAGCCGAACGTCTGCCGCCGGTTGAAGAGCTCGTACCGGTCGACGACGCCGTTCAGCCTCTGCCAGTTGTGGCGGAACCAGCGCGTGGTGCGCTCCGGGTTGGGGTCGTCTCGGAGCCCGTGCGGATGCGCGGCGATGATCGCCGCACCGGCGTCGCGCGCGGCGGCGATCGCAGGTTCGAGCCCGTCCTCGACTGAGCACGGCTCCCTGAGCCCCACCGCGAGTGCGTGCCCCGCCTCGTCCGGATCCCGAGCGGCGTACGTGAGCTCGAGCCCTGGTATGAGAAGCAGGTCGTACTGCTCGCGGGCGCGCCGTGCTTCCCGCTCGATCGTGGCCAGATAGTGGTGGTAGGTCCGTGGCTGCAGACGGTGGCGGGTGAGGCCGCTTCGGGACAGGTGGTCGGTGACGCACAGCACGTCGAACTCGTGCCGGCCGTAGAGGTCGACGAGCTCGGTGAGCGTCAGCGCACCGTCGCTCCACGTCGTGTGGGCATGGAGCTCGCAGAGCAGCGGCGTTGTGTCCATGCCGAAAGCGTTGCCGCCGCGAAGCGCTCCGGGGGAAGAAAAGCGGTGTACAGGAGGCGAAAAACCGGAGAACGACGGGCCTCGAACGTGTCGATCAGGCGACCGCTGCGACCGCGTCCCGCAGCAGCTCTCTCATCGTGCGCTCGAAGACGTCCTCGCCGTCGAGTGAGTACTGCTGGTTGAACTCGACCGCCCCGTTCACCTCGATCACCACGTGGCCGCCGTCGGGCGCCGGAAGGAGGTCGACTCCCACGAGCTCCGCCTCGATCGCGCTCGCCGCGAGGATGGCAAGCTCGCAGGCCTCCGGCGTCGGCGTCGTCGCGTGGCGGGTTGCACCCAACGCGACGTTGGTACGCCACTCGCCGGGTGGCGCGACTCTCCGGACCGCTCCTACGGCCGCGCCGCCCGCGACCACGATCCGCAGGTCTTCTCCCTGCGGCGGCACCAGCTCCTGCACGAGCGCGCCGTGGGTCTTGAACCAGCGGCGATGCATGATCTCGGCCAGGTGCCGGCGGAGTGCGGCGGCGTCCAGGCACAGGACGACGTCCCGGCCCCAGCTGCCGAAGCGCGGCTTCACGACGACAGGCGGCTCGAACGGGACCTGCGAAGAAGGGGCCGTCACGTGGGTCGTGCGCGGATGAGGCACGCCGGTCTCGGTGAGCGCGC
>DASZCE010000170.1:0-4069 GCA_035943455.1 Gaiellaceae bacterium
GCCCACCGCGGCGACACCCACCGCGAGGACGCCGAGCGCCCACCCCAACCAGACGTGGAGCCTGGTGTCGGCGACGCCGGTCGCCCGAGCTAGCGGGCTCGGGCGACCCTCGCCGCCCAGGAGGATCCACCATCCCGTGACGAGCAGGCCGACCGTGGCCACCCACACGGCGCCGTGGAACCGGCGGACCCGTCGCGGGTGCCGCTCGATCCGCTCAGTAGCCGTATCCACCGGTCGTTCCCTCGCCGGAGGTCGGTGTCGAGCCGTCGTCGTTCCCGCCGCCCGCTCCGACGGTGACGGTGATCGTGTCGGTCACCCCGGCGTCGGAGTGATCGGCGTTGCGCAGCAAGGCCTCGATCGTGTGCTCGCCCGGCGGCAGGTCGGCGACCTCGAACGTGTTCCCGTACACGATCGCGTACTCGGTGTCGCAGTCCGCGCCGTCGAAGCACAAGTGCACATGATGGTTCCCGGTGCTCGGGTCGCCGAGTGCGACGTTCGACGCGACCTCCAACGTGAACGGCGAACCGACCTCCGCGCCGTCCGCCGGCGTCGTGATGTCGAGCGTCGCCGAGCCGTCTCCGCCGGCCGACGCTCCGCCGGCGCACGCCGCGGCGAGCAGCGCGAACGCGACCGCGGCGATGAGCCAGACCCCTCGTAGCTGCATGGCGCTCTCCTTTCTGGTGGGTTGCTTCGTCGTCTCCGGAGGGCTACCGACGTCGGGCGGCCGAGCGATCGGTCGACTCGTCGTCTGCGGGTGTACGGATGAGTGCGGCGTTCGGCCCAACATTTCGAGGTGGCCAGCCGACTGCTGTGCGCCGGCAAAGGCTGTGGGTTCAAGGGTGCCGAGCTCGGAGCTCTCGACCGGCTTCCCCCGATCGAGTCTTCTGCCCATCCACGAGGCGCCGAGGGGAATCCCTCTCTTGCTCTGCCTTGCGTCTACGTTCTCCACGAGAGCCTCCGCGAACTCGGTCCTGACTGAGGGAGTGATCACGACCTCCCTGTCCTGTACTGGCGCGCGAACGGGAGTCGTGCCTGACTGCCGGTCGCCGGAGCGATCGATGGCTTGGCTCGAACGACGTCGGGGTCTCGCGGATCGAGTGGGAGCACCTTGTGCCAGGAACGCTCCCGCCGGACCTTCGGTCTGTCGATGCGGATGCGCCTCACGATTCCCGCCTCTCCTTCACCGGATCGCTCCGCCCTGCTTGCACATACCGATCGGCGGCCGTCCCGAGCCTCCCTCGGCAAAGGTCCGGCGGAGGGTCGCTATCCCCGCCCGGATGCGGCTCTTCACCGTGCCAGGAGAGATGCCCTGCAACTCGGCCACCTGTGTGGATGACTGTTGCGCGAGGTACGCGAGCGCCACGGCGGAGCGCTGCCGCAGCGGGAGCCGGTCCATGGCGTTGCGAACGCGCTCGATAAGGTCGCGCTGCTCCGCATGCCATTCCGGGCCCTGTTCGTCCGAAGCGTCCGAGACGCTCGGCTCGGACCTCAGCTTCCTGGCTTCTAGGGTTCGACGACGCAGGAGGTCGATCGCGAGGCTGCGGGCGGTCAGCAGGACCCAGGCGTCCAAGGACCCTCTCTGAGGATCGAACGCCTGGCCGGTGCGCCAGACCTTGAGGAAGGTGTCCTGGACGAGGTCTTCGGCATCGGCCTTGTTCTTGAGAAGGACCAGACCGAGGCCATGGATCCTTGAGGCGTACCGAGCGTTGAGCGCGTCGGCGGCCGCGGGTTCTTTCCGCAGGAGCGACGCCATCAGCCTCGCGTCCGCTTCCCTCGGCGTCGCATCGCGACGGTTGCGCTCCCCCGCGAGAGACGGGCTCAGCGCCTTTGGATCCGTGAGGGGGGTCATCGAACCGATCCCTTCCGTCAGGAGCCACCTCGCCGCCGAGAGCCAGCCGGGTCGTTCGGCTCGCGGGCGATCACGACGATCGAGGTGCTCATGCACGCAGGATGGGATCGGACGCATCGCGCCACATCGAGGAAGTCCCCAGCCGTGACCCCAAACATTCAGCTCCCCACCCCCTAGGCTTCCCGCTGCCCTCGAGCGCGCTTTGGCGGGGCACTAGGATTGGCGGGTGAGGGCACGTGGGGGTCGGACGAGACCCGGGCCGAGCGGACGCCTGCTCGAGCGCGAGCGGGAGCTCGAGGCGCTCGCGGCCGCGGTCGGGGCGGCGGCGGACGGGACTCCGGGCCTCGTCCTCGTCGAGGGGCCGGCCGGGATCGGCAAGTCCCGGCTCTTGGCCGCGGCGAGGACGCTGGCCGACGAGCGCGGGGTGGGCGTGCTCGCCGCACGCGGCGGCGAGCTGGAGCGGGACTTCCCGTTCGGGATCGTCCGCCAGCTGTTCGAGTCGCTGCTCAGCGACGACAGCGCCCGCTCACACCTGGCGCAGGCTCTAAGCGAATCGCGCCTGAGTCCTCATAGATCGAGGCCTGGCGGGAGCTTCTCGAACACGATTCGCGAGCCCGGCGCCAAGCCGGTCTCGTTGATCCGGTGAACGATGTCCGGGTACGCGTCCGGCGGGGTCGCGCAGTAGAAGAGGCGGTTCTCTCCGGTACCGAGCCGGGCGTCCAGCTCGTGTCTCTCCTTGGGGAGACGGTCGATAGCGCCGGCGTCCGCGAAGCCGCCCGTGACGTAGTGAAGGTGGTTCGCGAAGTCCGGCCACGCCTCGCCCTCGGGCGGGTGGGCGCCGTATCGCTTTACGGACTCGTACGCGGACTCGCGGAACTCGTCGTCCGAATACGGGGTTCGCGCGTAGCCGACGATGGCGAACCTCTCCGGCAGCAGATCCTCGAGGTACGGATGGAAGAAGGCCGGCAGCAGCTTGCGGTGGGTGAGGTCTCCGGTTGCGCCGAAGGTCACGACCGTCTGAGGAGGAAGCTGCGTCGCGTGCATCATGTGCCTACGCTGCCACCCCGCCACCGGCGAGGGCGACGTAGGGGGTCGGCCACTGGGCGTCTGAACGGGCGCATGGCCGTCTGGCGAGTGCCGCCAACGTCACGACCGACACGCCGAAGGGCGTGGCGCGCTTGTGAAGGGACTCGATCATCCGTTCTCCTCTGGGATGTGTGCCGTGGGTCGACCGGTCGACAGGTGTCCGGCTGAGCGCCGCCAGCGGCACAACTTTCGTGCCCGGGGCCGAGGAGGAGACTGCGCCTCCGGATCGATGAGTCATGTCCGTTACCGGCTCGAGCTGATGCAGCACGGCGGGCGACGGGGTGACACGATTGCCGTCATGAGAGCGATCGTCTACCGACAGACCGGTGACCCGGATGTCCTGACCCTCGTGGAGCGGCCGGAACCCAGGCCTCGGTCCGGTGAGGTCCTCGTCCGCGTCGCGGTCTCGGGCGTGAACCCGACCGACTGGAAGCGGCGCCGCGGCGACGGTCCCGGACAGCCGCTCGACTTCCCCGAGGTCGTCCCAAACCAGGACGGAGCCGGCTCGATCGAGGCGGTCGGGGAAGGGGTCGACCCCGCTCGGGTTGGTGAACGGGTCTGGCTTTGGGAGGCCGCCAGGAACCGCGCGAACGGCACCGCCCAGGAGCTCCTGACCATCCCGTCGAACCAGGCCGTCGCACTGCCGGAGGGCGCGCCCTTCGACCTTGGCGCCAGCATCCCGATCCCGACGATGACCGCGCATCGATGCCTCACGGTGGGCGTCGACGGACCGGCCGCGCTCGGCCCCGACGCGCTCGCGGGACGCACGGTGCTCGTCGCCGGCGGCGCGGGGGCGGTCGGTCACGCGGCGGTCGAGCTCGCGGTGTGGTCGGGCGCTACCGTGATCACGACGGTGAGCACGCCCGAGAAGGCGGCGCTCGCGTTGGCCGCCGGCGCACACCATGTCGTGAACTACCGGGAGCGCGGCGCGGATAAGGCGATTCGCGACGTGGCGCCCGACAGGGTCGACCTGATCGTCGAGGTCGCCCCCGTGGCGAATGCGGTTCTGAACACAGCGGTCGTCGCCCCGAACGGGACCGTGGCCATGTACGAGTGCGAGACCGACGCGCTCACGATCGACGCGGACGCGGCCTTCCCGGCGAACACGCGCTACCAGTTCGTCCTGACCTACAC